>CAYZQZ010000030.1:0-18590 GCA_964480235.1 uncultured Reyranella sp.
GACCAATTCCATGTCGCGCTCGATGGCCAGCGTGGGGTTCTCGCCCAGCGCATGGAACGGTGCGAGAAAGATGCCGGTGCGCAAATAGCGGTCTTGCAGGTTCATGGACATGATGTTCTCCGTCAAATTGAGCGGAAGCCGCCGTCGGCCATGACGATGGATCCGGTGACATAGGACGAAAGGTCCGACGCGAGGAACACTGCGGGCCCCGCGATGTCTTCCGGCTTGCCGGGGCGGCCGAGCGGCGTGTGGCGCATGACGTTCGCCACCATATCGGGATTCTTGGCACGCGCTTCGGCGTTGATCCTGGTCTCGATCATGCCGGGTCCGATCGCGTTCACTCGAACGCCGTCCTTGCCCAGTTCCGCGGCCAACGCGCGCGTAAAGCCCAGCACGCCGTGCTTGGAGGTCGTGTAGGCAGCCGAGTTGGGCCACGTCACGTGCACGAAGGACTGGATCGATCCGATATTGACGATGCGGCCTTTGGTGGCGCGCAACTGGTCGAGGAACGCGCGCGTGACATTGAACATGCCGTCGAGATTGATCGACATGATGTCGTCCCAATCCTTGGCGACGGCCGCCGCGTCGGCGACAAACGGCGTGCGGCGATTGATGCCGGCGTTATTGACCAGGATCGAGATATTGCCGGACTTGGCGATCTCGGCTGCCGCGCCCTTGCAAGCCTCGCGGTCGGTAACGTCGAGCCTCACGAACGACGCATGGCCACCGGCCTGGGTGACGAGAGCAATCGTCTCCCTGGCGCCGTCGGGATTGGTGTCGAGCACGATCACGCGAGCGCCCTCACGTGAATAGGCCTGGCAAATGCCCTGGCCAATTCCCGATCCGCCACCAGTTACGGCCGCAATGTGTCCGTTCAACAGTCCCGCCATTGTCTTCTCCCCTCGAGACGGGTCAGCGTTCCAGCCCGTCCATATTGTCGTAGAGACGTCGTAGCGCCTTCTTCAGTGTTTCGGCCTCCCGCGGGCTGAAGCCCTTCAGGGCGACCGCTTCGTAACGCTCGGCGATCGGCAGGATGCGTCTGGTGAGACGCCGCCCGGCCGCTGTGGCATGCAGGGCGACGACGCGTGCATCGTCGGCATCGCGCCTGCGCTCGACCAAGCCGCTCTCCTCCATATTGTCGACCAGCCGGGTTAGCGTCGATACCTCGATCGAGGTCGTCTTCGACAGGTCACCCATGCGCCGCCCATCCTTCTCGTGGAGCGCCGCCAGCACCCGCCAGATCTGCAGACTGGCGCCGAGCGGACGCATCTCCTCACCGAACGCGGTCGCGATGCGCGCGCCGGCACGGTTCAGCAAATAGGGCAGATAGGAGACGAGCGGACCCATATCCGTGCCAGACCTCCGTACCGGACCCGGATCAGGCGGCCTTCGCCGCAGTCGAGGCCGCGCCTTCGGCCAAGGTCATCAGCCAGTCGCGGAACGCCTTGATCTTGCGCCGGCGAATCGCCTCGGCCGGATAGACCAGGTAATAGGCGAACTCGCTCGACATCTTGTAGTCGAAGGGCATGACCAGTCGGCCGGCCTTGAGGTCGGGCGCGACCAGCGGCGCGCGGCCCAACGCCACGCCCAGCCCATCCATGGCGGCCTGATAGGCGACCAGTGCGTTGTCGAACGTGACGCCGCGAGAGGAGTCGATGCCCTTGATGCCGGCGGCCGTCAGCCAGACCTGCCAATCGTCGGGGAAACTGCCGATATGCAGCAAGGTATAACGCCTGAGGTCGGCCGGCTTCTTGAGCGGACTAGCGCCCTTGACCAGCGACGGCGCGCAGACCGGCATGACGTCCTCCCCGACCAGCCGCTCGGCCACCAGGTTGCTCCACTGGCCGCGACCGTAGCGGATGCCGATATCGACATCCTCGCGGCTGAAGTCGACAAGGCCGGTACCGGTCGAGACGCGCACGTCGATCTCGGGATTGCTGCGCTGAAAACCTCCGAGCCGCGGCACCAGCCACTTGGTGGCGAACGACGCCGTCGTGGTGACGGTGAGATTGCCGCCGCGGTCCTTCTGCAGCAGCTTCTCGGTCGCCTCGTTCAATTGGTCGAAGGCCGCGCGCACCGCCGGCAGATAGGCCTGGCCTGCTTCGGAGAGCAGCAGGGAGCGGTTTTTCCGCACGAACAATTTTAATCCGAGTCGCTGCTCAAGCCCGCGGACCTGATGGCTGATCGCAGCCTGGGTCACGCTCAACTCGTCGGCGGCATCCGTGAAGCTCATATGACGTGCGGCCGCTTCAAAAGCACGCAGGCCGTTGAGCGGAGGCAGCGTTCGCTTCATGGCAAATCCCTTCGAAAAGCAGTGTCTTTCACATGAGCTAAATTAATCAAAACAGGACAAACAGTCCTTTGTAAAGAGGCACCCCGAAGCGCACATCACGGCCAACACAGTCACTCACGGGAGAAGTCCCATGGCCGATATCTCGCTTCACTACAGTTCCAAGGCGCCGCTGGCCGGCACCTTCACCGCGTTCAACCAGATCTTCGCCACGTGGCGTCAGCGTGCCCGGTCGCGGCGCGAGTTGGCCCGGCTCGATGCCCGCAGCATTCGCGATCTGGGATTGAGCGCGAGCGACGTCAATTTCGAGGTCAACAAGCCGTTCTGGCGCGACTGATCTCTCCTGCATCCGGAGCCAGCCCGAACCCTACCCTGCCGGGCCTCATTCCCTCCGGACACTGCCGGCGGTCGACCCTCAGCCTCCCTGTCGACCGCCGGCTTTTTCTTTGTAGAGAACCAAGCTTCACGAATTGGGCAGAAGCCGCGGACAGAGATCTACGCCGGTTCTGCCGTTCACTGGTCCCAGGTTCTGGCACACGCTTCGAGCACTCTTGGACCAATGGGATGCCGCGCCCGCACGCGGCGCGAAAATGGTTGCCCGAATCGCGTGATGGTCGGCGAGCTCGCCCGCGATCTCGGCCTCGGTTCCGGTCAACTCCGGTTCGAGGCACAAAAGCCGTTCTGGCGGGCATGATCATCTGCTAGACGCGGAAGCCGATGCCTCTATCCGACCAACAGATCGATACTATGGCCCGCGAGGCCATCCAGCGTGCGAGCCGTGGCGACTTCGCCTCAGCCGAGGGACTGTTCGCACGGATTGCAGAAGAACGGCCGAACTCGGGCCAAGCGATGCATCTGCTGGGACAGGCCCGGCTGAGGCTCGGCCGCTTCGCCGACGCCCGCGAGCCCCTGCAGCGCGCCGCGCAATTCCTGCCACGCGACCCCGCCGCACAGGTCAATCTCGCCGGCTGCCTTACCTTGCTCGGCGATCATGGCGGCGCACTGGTTGCGCTGGATCGCGCCGCACGGCTGAAGCCCGGTGACGCCGTCATTGCCCACAACCGGGGCCGCGCCCTGGAAGCACTGGGTCGCACCGACGAAGCCGAACAGGCCTTCAACGAAGCGCTGTCGATCGACCATCGACTTATTCCCTCGTTGTCGGCCCGCGCCGGATTGCTGGCCGCGCGCGGTGACTGGATGGGCGCACTTGCCGATCTCGACATGGCGCTGACGTCGCGGCCCGACGACGCAGCTCTGAAGCTGCGGCGCGGCGAACTGCTGCTGGCACAGGGCGACTGGTTGCGCGGCCTGCCCGACTACGAGGCGCGGCTCGAACTGCCCGGCCTCTACAAACCCGCCTTGCCGCGCTGGCAGGGCGAGCCGCTCACCGGCAAATTGCTGTTCTATCCCGAACAGGCCGACATCGAGAGTGACGCCGCGCTGCGCGACACCTTGTTGCTGACGCGCGGCCTCGATTGCGTCGCGAATCCCGTAGTCGAATGCTCGGAGAGGATCGCTGACTTCCTCGCCATGCCGACGGTGCGGCGCGGCGCGGCTCTCGACGGTTTCGCAGCAGCCGCGCCTCTCCGCAGCCTGCCGCTGCTGCTCGACTGGACCTTGCAGTCGCTGCCGCCTCCGCCGGTTTCGCCCGCACTCCCTTCCGAAGATATCACGGGCTGGTTCAGGGCGGACGAGCCGCCGGCCGGCCTGCGCGTCGAGCGCGATCCAGCGGCCGTTCCACATTGCCGCCGCGTCGTGGGCGACGACAACTGGCCGACTTGCCTGGCGGCGCGGCTGGGCATCGAGACACGCCTGCATCTATCCTCTGGGGCCGACTGGGTTTGGGGGGCGGTCAGCGGTGTCTCGCCCTGGTTTGCCGCGCTTACGATCGAGCGCGGGTAGGGCTCAGGGCTTCGACCCCTTCTCTTCCAGCGCCTCGACGGCCTGTTCGATGGCCCGCTCGGTCGCGGCGACCTTGTGATGCGTGCGTTCGCGCAGGGTCTGGAACACGACATAGAGCATCGGGATCACGAAGATGCCGAACATTGCGGCGGCCAGCATGCCGCCGAACACCGGCGTGCCGATGGCCTGGCGGCTGAGCGCGCCCGCGCCGCCGGCAACGACCAGCGGCACGAGGCCCAGAATGAAGGCGAAGCTGGTCATGGCGACGGGGCGAAAGCGCAGGCGCGCCCCTTCGATCGCGGCGGCCTCTATGGACTTGCCATGGCGACGCTGCTCGACGGCGAACTCGACGATCAAGATGCCGTTCTTGGCGGCAAGCGCCACCAGCACAACCAGGCCGATCTGGGCATAGACGTCGAAAGCGAGGCCGGCCCACGCGACCGCGGCAATCGCACCCAGCACGCCGACGCTGACCGACAGCAGCACCGGTAGAGGAACGTTCCAGCTCTCGTACAGGACGACGAGAAACAGATAGGCAAACAGCACCGCCAGCCCGAGAATGATGCCGGTCTGGCCTCCCGCGAGCTTTTCCTGATAGGCCGTACCGGTCCATTCGAAGCTGTAGCCTGGCGGCAGGGTTTCGGCCGATACCCGCTCCATCGCCCTCAACGCATCGCCCGAGCTGAAGCCCTGCCGCGCCGTGCCATTGATCATCGAGGCGGGGAAGCCGTTGTAGCGCACGATGGTCTGCGCGCCCTGCACCAGCTTGGCCTCTGCCACGGCTCGGATCGGCACCATCGAGCCGCCCGCACCACGCACATAGATGCGGTAGAGGTCGTCGATCCGTCCGCGAAAGCGCGCGTCGGCCTGGATGTTCACCTGCCAGCTGCGGCCGAATACGTTGAAGTCGTTGACATAAACCGAACCGAAAGTGGCGAGCAGGGCATCGAAGACGTCACTCACTTTCACGCCCAGCACCTGCGCCTTGTTGCGGTCGATATCGAGGAACATCTGCGGCGTGTCGGCGCTGAAGGTCGAGAATATGCCGGCGAGCTCGGGCTGCTGGTTGGCGGCTACCACGAGGGCACGCGTCACGGCGGCGAGATCGGCCGGAGACTGGCCCTGCAGCGCCTCGAGGACGTACTGGAAACCACCGGCGGTGCCGAGCCCATGCACCGGCGTGCGGTTGTAGGGGAAAGCCACCGCACCCTCGATTGCGGCGAGCTGCGGACGGACATGCTCGATGATCGCCACGACATTCTCGGAGGGACGGGTGCGCTCGCGAAAAGGCTTCAGTCGGATGTTGAAGTGGGCGCTGTTGGATTGCGGCACGTAGTCGATGTAGTTGAGGCCGATCACCGACATCACGCTCTCGACCCCTGGCGCGGACGACAGGATCTTCTCGGCCTGTCTCACCAGATCCTCGGTACGGTTGGTCGAGGCGCCTTCGGGCAGGCGCATGGCGGCGTAGAAGGCACCCTGGTCGTCGGTCGGCAAGAAGCCCGGCTGGGTGATACGGAACAGCCCGGCGGCACCGAGGCCGACCGCCACCACCGCGACGATGCCGAATACGGCATAGCGCACCAGGCGCCGGACCACCCAGACATAGCCGTCGCGCAAGTCGTCGATCGCGCCCATGATGCGGGCCATCGGGCCGCGTCGCGCCGTCCCGTGAGTCAACAGCAGCGAGCACAGGGCGGGGCTCAGCGTCAGCGCGTTGATCGCTGATATGACCATGGCGGCCGAGACGACGACCGCGAACTGCCGGAACAGCGTCCCGGTGATGCCGGGCAGGAAGGCGACCGGCACGAACACCGACAGCAGAACCAGGGTCACCGCGATGATCGGATTGGTGATCTCGCGCATCGCCTTGAGCGTGGCATCCTTGATCGAGAGTTCGGGCTCCTCCTCGATGACGCGCTCGACATTTTCGACGACGACGATGGCGTCGTCGACCACGATGCCGATCGCCAGCACCAGCGCCAGCAACGTCACGATGTTGGCCGAATAGCCGACCGCCAGCATGATCGCGAAGGTACCGATGATCGACACCGGTACCGCAATGATCGGGATCATCGTGGTCCGGAAGCGGCCGAGGAACAGGAACACGACCGCCGCCACCAGCGCGAACGCAATCAGCAGCGTGTTCACGAGCTCGTGGATCGTCGATTTTACGAAGACGCTGGCATCGTAGAACATGTCGTAGTCGAGATCGTCCGGGAATGCCTTCTTGAGTTCCTCCATTCGGGCGCGCACGCGCGCCGCCAGGTCGACGGCGTTGGCGCCCGGCGCCTGATAGATGGCGATTGCCGCGCCTGGGGCGCCGTTGATCCTGGTGTAGCGGTCGAGCGACTTGGAACCCAGCTCAGCCCGGCCGATATCCTTCACCCGGACGAACGAACCGTCGGGATTGGCGCGCACGACGATCGCCTCGAACTCCTCGGGCCGCGTGAGGCGGCCCACCGCCTTGACGTTGAGCTGGATCTGCTGGAACTGCGGCAGCGGCGCCGAACCGATGCGGCCGAGTGCGGCCTGGACGTTCTGGTTCTGGATCGCGGTGATGACGTCGTTGGGCGTGAGCTGGAAGCCGTTCAGCCGCTCCGGATCCAGCCAGATGCGCAACGAATAGTCGAGTTCACCCTGGAGCGCGGCATCTCCGACGCCGCGCAGACGCAGAAGGGGGTCGATGATGTTGATCACTGCGTAGTTGTTGAGGAAGAGCTGGTCGTGCGTGCCCTTGGGCGAGGTGATCGCGATGATCTGGATCTGGTCGGTCGATTTCTTGCGCACATTCAAGCCCTGCCGCTGCACGGCGGTCGGCAGGATCGGCAGGGCGAGCTGGGCGCGTGTCTGGACGTTGACGGTGTTGATGTCGGGATCGGTGCCCGGCGCGAAGGTCGCGGTGAGGCTGTAGCTGCCGTCGGAGCCGATCGTCGACTGGTAGTAGAGCGCGTTGTCGACGCCGCTCATCTGCTGCTCGATCGGCTGGGCTACCGTCGCCACCACCACGTCGGGATCGGCGCCGGGATAGGCGGTGATCAGACCAACCTGTGGCGGCACGATGTCCGGCAGCTGCGCCACCGGCAGCGATACGATCGCAAGCAGCCCCGCAATGGTGATGATGATCGAGACGACGAAGGCAAAGCGCGGCCGCTCGATGAAAGTGCGGGAGATCATCGCGCTGTCAGCGTCCGCCGCCCGGCGGCCGCGTCAGGAGAGCCTCCTGAACGAGTTGGCCGGGGCGCACCTTCTGCGTGCCCTCGACGATGACGTGATCCCCGACGGCAAGGCCGGATTCAACGACGACGTCGAGTCCTTCATTGGGGCCGGTTCGCACGCGGCGCTGAACGACCTTGTGTTCCTTGTCGACGACCAGCACGAAATAGCCCGTCTGGTCGGACAACAGAGCCGCCTGCGGCACGCACAGGCGCTGTTCCTGCTCGCGTTCACGGATCACGACGGTCACGAATTCGCCGTCGGACAGGATGCCCTCGGGATTGGGCAGGGTGGCGCGGATGATCAGGCTGTCGGTCTGCCTGTCGACCCGCGGGTCGTTGAAGTTCCAGGTGCCGCTATGCGGGTATTCCCGGCCATCCGACAGTCTGACCCGGATGTCGATCTTGGCAAGCACGCTGCCACCGGGCGAACCGTCGGCGGCGCGCGCGGCGCGCACGGCGTGCAGGTCACGCACGCTGACCGGAAACTGAACGTAGATCGGATCCTGGCTGACGATGGTCGCCAGCACGCCGCTCGCCGGATTGACCAGATTGCCGATCGTATAGGCGGTGCGCCCGATGCGGCCGTCGATCGGCGAGCGGATGTCGGTGTAGCTGAGGTTGGCCTCGGCCTGCAGCAACGCCGCCTTGTCGTGCTCGAGCTTGCCGCGGGCGTTCTCGAGCTTGGCCTTGTTGGCGTCGGTCTGGGCCTGGGCGGCAAAATTCTGCTTCGAGAGGTCGAGCGAACGATCGTATTGGAGCTTGGCGTTGATCAGTTCGGCATCGTCGATCGAGATGTCCGCCTTCACGCGCTCGACCTCCGACTGATACTGAACTTTCTCGATCTGATAGAGCAGCTGACCGGCCGTGACCGTCTGCCCCTCGATGAATAGCACCTTTTCGAGGAATCCTTCGACGCGGGCACGCAGTTCGACCTCGTTCACCGCTTTGATGCGGCCAACAAACTCGAAGGAGCGCGCGATGCCCTTCTGAAACGCCGCAACGACGCCGACGGCGGGTGGCGGCTGCTGGGCGGCCTGCTTCAGGGCCGAGACGTCGCGCATCAGGTGCCAGATTACCCCGCCCGCGACGGCGACAAGCACGACCAGAATGAGAAGATTGCGCGCCATGCGTAGATGCGCGCCTCGATTGCCGGCCGGAATGGTGTCCTTCCCCCTCTCCGGCCCCCGCGGTCCGGCTACCCGACATCTTAGGGTAGTCCGGCCCGATGAAAACAGCCGCCTGTGCAGCGGAAACGTCGGGTCGGCAAGGAAGGCTAGGTCGATCGGGCGGCAACGCTACGGAACCGCAGCAGGCCCAGGCCGAGGAAGATCCCGCCGATCACGGCGACCTCAAGAAACTGCGGCCAGACGGTTTCGAAGCCCGCGCCGCGATAGAGGATCGCCTGGGCAATCGACACGTAGTGCGTTGAGGGCGAGGCTTGCATGATGGTGCGCAGGAACAAAGGCATACTTTCCAGCGGTGTGTTGCTGCCCGACAGCAGATTGAGCGGCACCGCCACCAGCAGGAAGAGCAGGCCGAGTTGCGGCATGGTGCGCGCGATCGTCGCGAGAAAGATTCCGATCGCCGTGGAGAAGAAGAGATAAAGCGCGGTACCACACATGAAGAGCGTGAATGAACCCGCGACTGGGACCGCCAGAAGCTTCTCGACCACGAAATAGAGCGACAGGCCGACGGCCACGGTCACCACCAGACTGTTGGCCAGAATCTTGGACATGGCGATCTCGAACGGCGAGACCGGCATGACCAGGAGGTGATCCATGGTTCCGTGCTCGCGCTCGCGCACCACGGCGGCGCCGGCCAGGATGATGGCAAGCATGGTGACGCTGTTAATGATGCCCATCACGCTGGTGAACCAGGCCGTCATGGCGTTGGGGTTGAAGGCGATGCGCACGGAGAGAGTGACAGGCGCCGCTGCGACAGCCCGGTGGCGGGCGACGAAGTCATCGATCTCGCGCGTGACGATCTCCTGGATATATCCCGCGCCGATACCGGCCTGGACCATCGCTGTGGCATCGACGGCCACCATCAGAGTGGGCGAACGGTGGCCCAGCACGTCACGCTCGAGATGCGGCGGAAGGTCGATCACGAAGGTGTACTTGCCGGTGTTCATCAGGCCATCGATGTCGCGTTCCTGGATCTCCTGCGCCGGCTTGAAGTAGGGCGGCAAGAAGGCCCGCGCGATGCGTCGCGACAGCTCGGACCGGTCCTCGTCGACGATCGCGATCGAGGCATTGCGCAGCTCCTGCGAGCTGCTCTGCGCCTGGGCGATGACTGCGAGCGAGAACGAGTACACGACCAGGCCGAGCAACACCCAGTCCCGGGAGAAGCTCGCCAGCTCCTTGCCGCTCAACCAGAAGATCGTGGAGAGGCCGCGCATCCTCACTTCTCCTGCGGGCGCACGAGCATCAGGCTGATCAGGGTCAATCCCGGAATAAACAGCGAGAGCAGCAGCAGGTGTCCGGTGAGGTCGGCGAAGCCAAGACCCTTGGTGAAGGTGCCGACGCTGATCGGTACGAAATAGCTCATCGGAAAGAAGCGGCCGAGCACGGCACCGAAGCCGGTGAGCGACGACACCGGCACCATCATGCCCGAGAACATCGTCGCCGGCAGCACGGTCAGGATCGCCGTGCCGAAGAGCGCGGCAATCTGTGTCCGGGTGAAAGCCGAGATGACGCAGCCATAGGCCGTGGTCGCCGTGACATAGACCAGGGCGCCCAGGGCCAGGACAGCCAGGCTACCTTTCAGCGGCACCCCGAACACGAACTCCGCCATCAGCATCAGCACGAGGAAATTGAGCATGGCCAGGACGACGTAGGGAACCTGTTTGCCGAGCAGGAACTCGAGCCGTGTCACCGGCGTCACGTAGAGATTGACGATCGACCCCAGCTCCTTCTCGCGCACGATGGCGAGCGCCATCAGGATCGCCGGGATGAGCGCGAGTTGAAACGCCAGCATCGTCGGCACCATGGCATAGACACTGTCGAAGTCCTGGTTGTAGCGGAAGCGCACGGCGATATCGGCGGCCGGCGGCGAAGCGATCGCACCGCCCCGTATGGCCGGATCGAACAGATACTGCCGATGGACGCCTTCGAGATAGCCACGGATGGTCTCCGCACGGAACGGCATGGCACCGTCTATCCAGGCACCGACCTCCGTCGGACGGCCGCGGCGCAGGTCGCGACCAAAGCCGGGCGGGATCTCGATCGTCGCCGTGACCTTGCCGCTGCGCAGTCGCTCATGGAGATCGCTCGAGTCCCTGAGAGGCGGCTGTTCCACGAAGTAGGGCGAGCCGCGCAATTCTTCCAGGTAGGCGCGACTTTCATAGGAGTTGTCGCGGTCCAGCGCCGCGAAACTCAGGGAGTTGACGTCGGTCGTGATGCCAAAGCCGAACACCAGCATCAGGAACGCCGTGCCGCCCAGTGCGAAGCCCAGGCGAATCGGATCACGCAGCAGTTCCAGCGCCTCGCGCACGGTGTAGGCCAGCATCCGGCGCAGGCTGAAGAGCCTCGAGGGGGGCGCACCGGCCTCGGCCGGCGGCGGCGGTGGTGCGGCGCCCGCCGTCGGGCTCGACGGTGGCTCACGCATCTCCGCTGCTTCCTCGAGAAAGTCGATGAAGGCCTCTTCAAGAGTGGCGACACCGCGCGCCTCGATAAGCCCCTTGGGCGTGTCCGTCGCCAGCACGCGCCCGGCATCCATCAACGAGATGCGGTCGCAGCGCGCGGCCTCGTTCATGAAATGGGTCGAAACGAAAATCGTCACACCCTGGTTACGCGCGAGGTCGACAAGAAGCTCCCAGAACGAATCGCGGGCCAATGGATCGACACCCGATGTCGGCTCATCCAGGATCAGCAGGTCGGGCTGGTGCACGATGGCGACGGCGAGCGACAGGCGCTGGCGGATGCCGAGCGGCAGATCGGCGGCTAGCTGGTCGCCATAGTCCTGCAGGCCGAACCGCTCGACGAGATGGGCGACCCGCCGGCGACCATCGGCCATCGGCAAATGAAACAGGCGGGCGTGCAGGTCGAGGTTCTGGCGAACCGTGAGCTCGGTATAGAGCGAGAAGGCCTGCGACATGTAGCCGACGCGTTCGCGCGCAGCCATGTCCCGGGCGTCGATCGGCCGGCCGAGCAGGGTCGCGGAACCGTCGCTGGCCGGTAACAGGCCGGTCAGCATCTTCATGGTCGTGGTCTTGCCACAACCATTGGAGCCGACGAAGCCGAAGATCTCGCCGCGCTCGATGTCGAAGCTGACATTGTCGACGGCGGTGAAGTCCCCGAAGCGCCGGGTGAGGCCGCGCGCCACGATCACCGATTCGTGGTTGAACCGGCCGCGCGACGGGATCTCCAGGCGCCGGTGCCCATCCTTCAATTCATCCGGCAGCAGCGCGATGAAGGCGTCCTCGATGGTGGCCGCGCCGGTCCTGACCTTCAGCTCGGCGGGCGTGCCTTCGGCCAGAATCCTGCCGGTGTTCATGGCGATCAGCCAGTCGAAGCGCTGGGCCTCTTCCATATAGGCGGTGGCGACGACGACGCTCATGCCCGGCCGGCGCCATCGCATGCGCTCGATGAGCTGCCAGAATTGCCGGCGCGACAGCGGATCGACGCCGGTCGTCGGCTCGTCGAGAATGAGAAGGTCGGGATCGTGGATCAGCGAGCAGCAGAGGCCGAGCTTCTGTCGCATGCCGCCGGAGAGCTGCTTCGCCAACCGATCGGCGAAAGGCGCCAGACCCGTGCTCTGCAGCAGCTCGGCGATCCGCATCTCGCGTTCGGCGCGGCCCTGGCCGAAAAGCCGGGCGAAGAACTCGACGTTCTCCCGCACGCTGAGATCGGGATAGAGGTTCTTGCCCAGGCCCTGCGGCATGAACGCGATGCGCGGACAGGCCGAGAACCGATGGCGGGCATCTGCGATATCGCCGCCGAGCACCTCGACGCGACCGGCCTGCAACCGCTTGGCGCCGGCGATGAGGCCGAGCAGCGATGACTTGCCGACGCCATCAGGACCGATGAGGCCGACGGTGCAGTTGGACGGAATGTCGAAGGACAGGCCGTCGAGCGCGGCCACCTTGCCGTAGCGATGGGTGACGCCCTGCATACGGACGGCCGGCGCGTCATGGCGGGCCATGGTCACGGCGTTCCTTGCAGACGCTCCGGCCATTCGGTCGTCGGATCGATCTTCACGTAAGCGATGCCGGGCACGCCGCTCCTGACGTTGCCGGCGTAGGCGCGCGAGCGCGCCGCATCGATACGGACGCGGACGCGAAACATAAGCTTGTCGCGTTCGGTCTGAGTCTCGACCATCTTGGGCGTGAATTGCGCCTGCGAGGCGAGGAAGGACACCTTGGCTGGAATGGGACGGTCCGGATAGGCGTCGAGCACGATACGAGCATCATCGCCGATCTTGACCCTGCCTGCCGTCACAGTCGGCAGGTAGATGTCCATGTAGACGTAGCCGATGTCTAGCATGGTGAAGACCTTGCCGCCGGCCGGCAGCACCTCGCCGATATTGGCGATGCGGTACTCGATACGCCCGTCGCGCGGCGCGACCAGCGTGTTGTCGGCGATATTGACCTCGTAGAGCTCGACGTCGTGTTCCGCGGCACGAAGCGCCGTTTCGGCAAAATTGACCCGCGCGCCCCCGGCGATCTCCGCGGAGCGCGCACCGTCGGCCTGCTGCTGGCGATGGTCGAGAAGCTCCTTGGTGATCCAACCGTTCTTGAACAGAGGACGGGCGCGTTCCATTTCCTGGTTCGCGAGAACGACCTGACTGTGCAGCTGCTCGACATTCGCCTTGGCCTCGGCGATGGACTTGGTAGCCTGGTCGACCTGTGCCTTGGCCTTCTTGAGCAAGGCTTCCAGATCGCGCGTGTCCATGACGGCGACGACCTGGCCGGCAGTGACCATGGCGCCCTCATCGACCCGCAGTTCGGCGATACGTCCTGCGAACTTGGTGGCGATGTCGATCGGGTCCGCCTCGAGGCGGCCGTTGCCGAACGCGATGCCGGCAGGCAGGGGCACCGGGCGATGCAGCCACCAGTAACCGCCACCGGCAGCAGCAGCGCCGATCAGCAGCAGCGCCAGCACGAGGCGCTGCCACCGCCGCGCCGAACGGGCAGCGGCGACAGGCACCAGCGCGCCGCCTGTCGAGATGGTCGGCAGCTGGCCGTGGGCTTTCGCCTCGCCAGCGGGCACGGTGCCGACAGGGTCGTGTGGAGCCTGGCTCATGGCGTAAAATATAAGTCTGCAACGCAACCCGGCCCATGACGCAAATCAAAGGCCTCAGCCCTGCAGGAATGCGCTTCCTTCCGCGGCGGGCCGATGCTGATATCCGCCCCTCTCCGGAAGGGAAATTCCCATGGCAAAGACCCTGTTCGACAAGATCTGGGATCGCCACGTCATCAGCGACCTGGGCAACGGCTTTGTGCTGATGCATATCGACCGGTTGCTGCTGCACGACATGTCGGGCGGCAAGGCCCTGAAGGAGGCTGTCGATAAAGGCTACAGGCCGGCGCAGCCCCGTCTGACCTATGGTACCCCCGACCACACCATGTCGACCCGGCCGGGTCGTACCGACAAGACACACCCGCCCGGCGAGCCGCTGATCCGCTCGATGCGCGAGACCACCAGGGCCTACGGCATCAAGCTGTTCGATCTCGGACAGGACGGCCAGGGCATCGTGCATGTCATGGGGCCTGAACAGGGTCTGACGCTGCCCGGCACCACCCTGGTGTGCGGCGACAGCCACACGTCAACGCATGGCGGCCTGGGGGCGCTGGCCTTCGGTATCGGCTCGTCGGAGCTGGTGCATGTCATTGCGACACAGACGATGATCCAGAAGAAGCCCAGGCGCCTGCGCGCCAGCTTCGAAGGCAAGCTGATGCCAGGCGTCACCGCCAAGGACATGATCCTGCACTTGATCGGCGAACTCGGCACCGCTGCCGGCACCGGCTATGCAGTCGAATATGCCGGCTCGGGCGTGCGTGCCCTGACGGCCGAGGCGCGGCTGACACTGTGCAATCTTACGATCGAGATGGGCGCGCGCACCGGCATGGTCGCGCCCGACGACACGACCTACGAGTATCTCAACGGCCGCGACTATGCGCCCAAGGGAGCGATGTGGGATCGCGCAGTGGCGCATTGGCGTACCTTGCCATCGGATCCTGACGCTGAATTCGACTTCGAGCACACGGTCGACATGAAGAACGTGGCGCCGCAGATCACCTGGGGCACCAGTCCCGAGCATGTGATTGCCGTCGACAAGGCGGTGCCGGATCCGGCGACCGGACCGGAGGAAAAGCGCGGCGCATGGACGGCGGCGCTGCAGTACCAGGGGCTGGAACCCGGCAAGCCGATCGAGGGTACCAAGGTCGACTGGGTCTTCATCGGCTCCTGCACCAACAGCCGAATTTCTGACCTGCGCGCGGCTGCCGCGATCGCCAGGGGACGGCGCAAGGCGGAACACGTCACCGCCTGGGTGGTGCCCGGCTCGGTGCGCATCAAGCAGCAGGCGGAGGCCGAAGGGCTCGACCGCGTGTTCCTCGACGCGGGCTTCGAATGGCGCGAGCCGGGCTGCTCGATGTGCCTTGCCTCGAACGGCGAGCGTGTACCACCAGGTCAGCGCAGCGTTTCGACGTCCAACCGCAACTTCGTCGGCCGCCAGGGCCCCGGCGCACGCACGCATCTCGCCAGCCCCGCCATGGCCGCGGCGGCGGCGATCAGGGGCGCCATTGCCGACGTGAGGAAGTTCTAGCCATGGACAAATTCACCAAGGTTACCGGCGTTGCCGCGCCGCTGATGCGCCAGAACGTCGACACCGACCTGATCATCAGGATCGAGCGGCTGGTCGACAACGTCACGAAGGAAGGCCTGGGTCCCTACTGCTTCGAGCAAATCCGCTTCAATCCGGACGGCTCGGAGAACAAGGACTGCGTGTTCAACCAGGAGCCTTACCGCAACTCGCCGATCATCCTCAGCCGGGAGAATTTCGGCTGCGGCTCTAGCCGCGAGGGCGCGGTGTGGGCGCTGAAGGGCATGGGTATCAAGGCGGTGATCGCCCCCTACTTCGGCGACATCTTCAACAACAATTGCTTCCAGAACGGCATCCTGCCGGTGCCGATGCGCATCGAGGAAGTCGAGCTGCTGGCCGACGAGATGAAGGCCTCGCCCGGGAACGCACGTGTGACCGTCGACCTCGAGAATTGCGTCGTGATCTCGCCGACCGGACGCAGCATTCCCTTCCAGGTCGACGCGCGGCGCCAGCACGCCATGCTGAACGGGCTGGACGATATCGCCCAGACGATGACGCATCAGGCCGAGATCGAGGCCTGGCAGAAGGCCGACCAGACCGAGCGGCCGTGGGTCTGGCTCTGATGAAGGATCGAGCGGCGTCTTGAGTCCGCTCCACATGGCCCTCGCGCTGCTGATCGCGGCGACCTGGGGTCTGAATTTCACCGTCATCCGCTTCGGTCTCGACGAGTTCACGCCATTCGCCTTCGCCGGCTGGCGATTCGTGCTGGGCGCGCTGCCCGTGCTGTTTCTGCCCAAGCCCGCCGTCTCATGGAAGGTCTTGGGCGGTGTCGGCGTCTTCCTGTTCGGGGGGCAGTTCGTCTTCCTGTTCTTCGCCATGCAGGCTGGCCTGCCGCCCGGCCTCTCCTCGGTGCTGGTCCAGCTGCACGGACCGCTGACGGCCGTGATCGCAGCACTCGTACTGCGCGAGCGCGCGACGACGGGCCAGTGGCTCGGCATCGGAGTGGCGTTGCTGGGCGTGCTGGTGATCGCCCGGTCGGTTGAGGGCAGCACATCCATCGTCGCCGTGGGCATCGCGCTGCTCTCGGCCTTCTCCTGGGCGATCGGCAATCTCTTCCTGCGCGAAGGCCGGGGCACCTCGATCCTCGCGGTGACGGCCTGGGGCAGCCTGCTGCCACCGGTGCCGCTGCTGCTCGCGAGCGCGGTCACCGACGGTCTCGATGCCACGTTGGCGCCCGTGTTGGCGCCGACGCTGCGCGGCTGGCTGGTGCTGCTCTACACCGTCGTGCCGGTGATGTGGCTCGGTTACTGGATCTGGGGAACCCTGCTGCGCACCTATCCCGCGGCCAAGGTCGGGCCCGTGTCGCTGCTGGTCCCGTGTTGCGCGCTGGCGTTCTCGGCTGCGATCACTGGCGAGCCGGTCGGCGGCCTGCGGCTTCTGGGCGTCGCCATCGTTCTGGGCGGCGTCGGGCTCGGCATCGTCGCCTCGACGCGACGCAGCTAGGAACAACGGAGAACAAACGAAAAACGGGAGCCGCTACGGCTCCCGTTCTCCGACGTCCCCCCAAAACTTGGTAACGGGAAGTTACGCGCGAGGGCTCACCGCTTCAATGCGGCGCGGCCCGATTGACACGATTGAAACCAAAACTATCAGGCCTTCTGAAGCCCGCACCATTCGGCGATGAACAGCGCAGTCGCCTGTGTGATCTTGCGCACCGATTCGAGGTTCACCCTCTCGTCGAAGCCGTGGATGTCGTCGGATTGCGGGCCATAGACCAGGGCCGGGATGCCGGCATAGAGACCGAAGAAGCGATTGTCGGCAGTGCCGGTCGAGGTCTTGTCCTCGAGAGCGGCGCCGAAAACCGTCTTGTGCGCGTCGGCCAACACGGTGCGAACCTGCTCGTGGTTTTTGAGGACGAACGGCTCGGCCTGGAAGCCTTCCCAGGTCACGGTTGGCGGGTTGTTGCCGAGGAACGGGTCGTTGGCCGCGGCGTTGCGGATCACGTCCTCGACTTCCTGCCGGCACTCCTTGAGCGTTTGCGACGGCAGCACGCCCACCCGCATGTCGAAGGTGCACCATGACGGCACCGAACTCGCCCAGTCGCCGCCGGCGATCTTTCCAACGTTGAAATTCACCGGGTGATGGTGGTCGCAGAAATGCTCGTCTTGCGCCTTCCTGGCGTTCCACTTTTTCTCGAGTTCACGCAGCCGCTGGATCAAACGGTAGGCCGATTCGATTGCATTCGACCCGGCGTCGGCCTTGTAGACATGCACGGGATGGCCGGTGACCTTGACCTGGAACCACATCACGCCGACCTGCGCCACGGTCAGCACACCCGATGATGGCTCGGGGATCAGCGCTGCCTCGGCGCGGTAACCACGCTGCAGGCAAGCCAACGCGCCGTTGCCGGTGCATTCTTCCTCGACAACCGATTGCTGATAGACGTCGGCCGCCGGCATCCAGCCGACTGAGCGAAGGGCCCGGAGCGCGAAGACGTTGAGGATCAGTCCCGCCTTCATGTCGCCCGAGCCGCGGCCATACATCCAGCCGTCCTTGATCGCAGGGTCGAAGGGATTGCGCGCCCACATCTCGTGCGGGCCCTCGGGCACGACGTCGATATGGCCATTCAGGATCAGCGAACGGCCCTTTGGATTGGCCGGCCGCCAGGCGCCGACCACATTCCAAGCATCGTCGTAGTCGAGGCTGTGCGGCGAGTAGCCCGGCAGATGCTTGAGATCGTCGATCTTGATCTGCCAGCGATCGAGGCCGAGGCGGTCCTCCTTGAACAGGCGCGCCATCATGTCCTGCGCCGGCGCTTCCTTGAAGCGTGTCGACGGAATTTTCACGAGATCGGCCAGCACCTTGGTCTGGTCGTCGAACGCGCGATCGACGGCGTTCATGATCTGGGTCTTTTGCGAAGCTTCGAGCATGCGTCGACTTTGGCCCAGCCCGCGCCTGGCAGCAACGCCCTCACATCAAGGGTGGTGGTCCCTTAACGCCGAGTTCGTGACTGCCGAAGATCGTGCCCTGCAGATCGGGCGAGAACATGACATGCGCGTTGGCGGCATGTGCGTCGCGGAACAGTCTTTGCATGGCGCTGGTCTGGTAGAGACCGCCGGAACCCGCGACCACCATCATGAGGTCGACGGCCTCCAGGCACAGGCGCGTGGAGAAGAAGGCATCGCGCCGGTAGCGCACCTTTTCGTCCTGCGTCACTTCGCGACCGGCCCGGACGGCATCCATGGCGTGCGTGCAGACCGCCTTCATCATCATCTCGGCGGCGGCGATGCGGGCGCTCGCCTCGGCGACCTTGATCTGGATCGCCTGACTCGCGTTCACCGGAATGCCGGTATTGGTCGCATTGCGCTTGCGCGCATCGCCCACCGTCATCTCGTAGGCGCCCTTGGCGCAGCCCA
>CAYZQZ010000031.1:0-18585 GCA_964480235.1 uncultured Reyranella sp.
GCCATCGTGGTGATCGCCTTCGCCACCCAGGCCGCCGCCGCGGTCGAGCTGCTGCGCCGCTGTTACCTGCAGCAGGGTTATCGCGAGGGCTACTACTAGGGTCAAAAGGTCCGCCCCGGCTCGCCACTCAGCCAGGGGGCGCGATGTAACTGAGAGGCGTTGGGTCGTAACCTGGTGGATATTTGTGCCATGCGCGACCGCTGCGCATCGCCGCACGACCAACCTGGTAGAGCCTGTTCATGTAGCCGCGCTCGAACGGCTCGCTCGGCTTGTCGGAGAAGCTCGATGGAATCCAGGCGGCATTGAAGCCGATGCCGTCACGCTGGGTCAGGACATAGAGCTGGTAGAGATCGCCGACGCCCTGTGTGCTGATCAGGGTCGACACGGCGCGGCCTGCGATCTTCAGCAGGCTGCGATCGACTGTCTCGATGTCGGGACCCGGCCGCGAGTTGCGGATGACATAGACGCGCCGCTTGCGTGCCGATAGCACGCGCGTGATGCGTTCTACATCCAAATCCCCGGCACGCAGCAGCACGTCGCCGCCGAACGACGGCGGATAGAGTACGACCTGGGCCACCGTGCCGCCGTCGACATGCATCTCCTGAAAGCGCTCGGTCCCCGCCTCGATGTCGATCATGACTGGCGGGAAGACGCCCGGAATCGAGGCCGAGGCCAGCAGGATGCGCGCAATGGTCTCCGCCGCGGCAGGACCACCCCCCTCGGCGATCGCGCCGATATTCCACAGCACACCGACAGGTACATCGAGATTGGTCGTCGCCACGAACAGAAGACGGCCGTGGCGGTACCGTTCTGCGATTGCGGCAACGAAGGCAGGTGTGAGGTTGGCTCGAATGGTGTGCAGCAGCGGCGCTGATTCGTAGAGAGACTCGCCCAGTACGCCCGACAGCAAGCCGCGTGAAACCATGACGTCATGTTGCGAGATGGTCGTGTAGAAGCGCTCGAGCTCCTTGTCGTAAGCTCTTCCGAGATAGGCGAAAGGCGCCATCAGCGCGCCAGTGCTGACGCCCGTCACTGCCTTGAAGTCGGGCCGCGTGCCCAGAACACTCCATTCCGTCAGCAGACCAGCCCCAAAAGCCCCGTTCTCGCCCCCTCCCGAAATCGCGAGGTAGTCGGCATCGCCCAGACCGTCACCTGTGCGGTCGGCATGGGCCAGCTCCCGTCGCAGTGCCTGCACCGCGGTGTCGGCCAGACGCTTGTCATCACTGCCGTCGAGGATGAAGCGGGCGTCCGGCGGCAGGTCCCTGAAGGCAGCAGTGCCGCGCAGCCTGTCCGGAAGCGTTGCCAGCCGCGCCGGAGCGTCACAGCCGGCCAGCGGCCAGCCACATACCGCCGCCAGGCCTGCGATAACCCGCCGGCGCCGCATCGTGCCTCCCCCGAACGTCTCATCCGACTTGATCAGAGGCACTTATACGTCCGCTCTTGCGGGCTCTGTCCAGCGCGTCGTAATCGCGCTCTGTCTGGTCGACATAGGCGAGTGCAAAGGCGCCGATCGCCTCGTCGAGCGTATCGCTGGTTCCGCAATAGCCTGCGATCATCGCCGCGTCGCCCGACTTGGCGTGGGCCAGCGCCAGCGCCCAGCCGCAGAGGGCGCAATACTCCTCGAAACCTTCGAGATCGGGATCGCCGGTTTCGCCGAACTTCACGCTGCCCTTCATGTCGGCGAGCTGACGGACATAGAAGTGCCGTCCGTCGATCTGACCCCATCCGAGGAAGATGTCGGGCGAGCCCTGGGTCAGGCGCTGGCCGACGACGACCCGCTGGCCCTGGCCGTCGAATTCCAGCCGCCGCGACACGTAAGGCGCCAGCACCGATTCCCGAGCCTCCTTGACCTGAAGGAAAAGCGGATCGTCGGCGTCGACCCCCTGAAGAAGTATCACCCAGCAACTCGTGCCGACGCTTCCCACCCCCACCACCTTGCGCACCACGTCGACGATGCGATAGCGCGCCAGCAGCAGGCGGCGATCGATCGGCAGTGAATCGAGGTAGGTGCGCAGCATGTGGTCGAGCGCCTCGTCGGCCGGCAGGCCGCTGTCGGAATGCGTCTCACGCACGACGAGCGGCACGTCCTCGATGAAGCGAGGCTTGCCGCCGACCTCCTCGGTGAGCTTGTCGAGCGCCTGCACGTGGCCCTTGCGCCGCGCCTTGTCCATGAACTTCTCGGTGCCGCGTTGCAGGCGGGGCGAGATCGCATCGAGCACGTCGCGTTCGTCGATGTGGTCGTACCATACCTCGAGATGGTTCATCTCCGCGTAGCGCCGCATGCGCCGGCGATAGCTGCGCACGGCCTGGCGCACCGCCGCCTCAGACGTCTTCCTGTCGCCACCCATGAAGCGGACCGCCACTGCGGCGCTGGCGGCAAGTCGCTTGAGGTCCCATTCCCAGGGGCCGGGATGGACCTCGTCGAAATCGTTGATAGCGAAGACCAGGTTGCGCTCGGCCGATGCGTAGACGCCGAAGTTCGAGACATGCATGTCGCCACAGGCCGCCACCGGCAGGCCGCTGACCGGCGTCTGCGAGAGATCGCCGGCCATGATCGCTGCCGAACCGCGCAAGAAGGCGAAAGGCGAGGCAAGCATGCGGGAATAGCGCAGGGGCACCAGCTTCTGAATGCGCGAGGCATTCTGCGCTTCCAGCACATCGACCGGATCGGGCCGATCGGCACGCGGCAAGTAGTCGGCGTGCGAGGTGCGCGGCACCTTCTCGCGGAGCGCCTTGCCCTCCGCCATCCGCTCGTCAACCGACGGGCGCTGCTTGCGGAAACTCTCGATCAGCGATGCCGTTGCATCGGCCGTCATCAGCCGGAAGTAGACGTCGTTGGTCCGCATCAGGGTGACGGTCATGTGCCGATTCCTCCCGGCCGCGGCTTGCTGCCGCCGCGGCACGCGCCAAAAAAAGCCTGACGCAAGAGCCGGCGCAGCGCAATCGACCGCGACCGATGGATCTCGCCTGGCATCGGCGGGTACACTCGCATACTGGCCGCCGAGCAAGCTTCGCCATATGCTGCGGGCCACCGTCCAGGAGGTTGTTGCATGAGGCGTCGTGCCTTGATGCTTATGTCGATCGTCGTTCCAGCCGTTGGCCTTGCAGGCCGCGGCATGGCCCAGGATGGCTCCAAGCCATTCACGCCGCAGGAACTCGACCAGATGCTGGCGCCGATCGCGCTCTATCCCGACTCGCTGCTGTCACAGGTGTTGATGGCCGCGGGTTATCCGCTGGAGATCGTCGAGGCCGCGCGCTGGTCAAAGGCCAATCCGGCCCTCAAGGGCGACGCCGCTGTCGCCGCGGTCAAGAACATGTCGTGGGACACCAGCGTGAAGTCGCTGGTCGCCTTCCCCGACGTGCTGGCCAACCTCGACGGCCACCTCGACTGGACCCAGAAGCTCGGCGACGCGATGATCAGCCAGCAGCAGGCGGTCGCCGATTCGATCCAGCGGCTGCGCGCCAAGGCCGCGGCCCAGAACAACCTCAAGACCACCCCGCAGCAGAAGGTCACGACCGAGGGCTCCGGCGACAACGTGCAGTACATTATCGAGCCGGCGAACCCGCAGATCATCTACGTGCCGGCCTACAATCCCTCGTGGGCATACGGCCCGTGGCCCTACCCTTCCTATCCGCCGGTCTACTATCCGCCCGCGGGCGCGATGATGAGCGGGTTCTTCTGGGGTCTCGGCTTTGCCGCCGGGGCCGCCATGTTCAGCAGCTGGAACTGGGGACGCGGCAACGCCTACGTCAACGTGAACGTCAACCAGGCGCAGAACATCGACAACAACTTCAATCGCAACAACATCAACGCCAACGGGCAGTGGCAGCACAATCCCGCACACCGCGGCGGCGTGCCCTATCGCGACCCGGCGACCCGCGCGCGCTTCAATCAGGCGGCGCGACCCGACGCGGCGCAACGCGAACAATTCCGCGGCCGTCTGGAAAACACCCCGACCGACCGCCAGTACTCGGGTAATCGCAACCCGGGCGGCGCGCAGTCGGCCGGCGAGCGCCTGCAGGCCAATCGCGGCAATGAGCGGCCCTCGGCATGGAGCGGGGCGGACCGCGGCCAATCGGTCAATCGCGAGTCCGAGCGCGGCTACCAGCAGATGAACCGCGCCCAGTCGCACCCCAGCTACCAGCCCCGCAACAGCTGGGGCGGAGAACGGAGCGGCGGCTTCCACGGAGGACGGCGATGAACACGACCCTGCGAACCTGCGCCGTCGCCCTCGCGCTGGCCTTCGGCTCGATGCTGACATCGGCTACTGTCTGGGCCCAGGCCCCTGTCGCCCAGACTCCATCCCCTTCTGCCCAGGCGCCTGCGCAGCACGCCTTCCCGACGCCGGAAGCGGCGGCCGACACGCTCACCCAGGCCTTGCGCGGCAATGACGACAAGACGATCGCCGCCATCCTCGGCGCCGGCTGGCGCGATTTCGTCCCCGGCAGCCAGGCGGAGGAGGATCGCCAGCGCGCCAGCTTCCTCAAGTCGTGGGACGAAGAGCACAAGGTCGTGACCACCGGCGACAAGGCCGTGGTCCAGGTCGGCAAGTCGGGTTTCGCCATGCCGATCCCGCTGGTCCGGGAAGCCGCCGGGTGGCGCTTCGACGTGGCCGCGGGCCGCAAGGCGATCCAGGCCCGCTATATCGGCCGCAACGAGTTGAATGCGGTGCAGACGCTGCTTGCCATCGGCGATGCCGAGCGCGACTACGCGGCGCAAGATCCGATGAAGACCGGCTCGCCGGTCTATGCCCGGCGATTGCTGAGTTCGCCGGGACTCAAGGATGGGCTGTACTGGCCTGCCGCCCCCGGGGAACCGCAAAGCCCGCTCGGCGCGCTGGTCGCGCACGCGCAGCCCGACGTGAAGGAAGGCGGCGGCTACTACGGCTATCATTTCCGCCTGCTCTACGGACAGGGTCCGGACGCGCCCGGCGGCGCCTATTCCTATCTCATCAACGGCCGCATGATCGGCGGCTTCGCGGCCATCGCCTGGCCCGTGAGCTACGGCGATACCGGCGTGATGACCTTCATCGTGAGCTTCAGCGGGCAGGTCTACGAGCAGGACCTCGGTCCCGACACCGCGCAGCGCGCCGGCAACATCGCCGTCTTCAATCCCGATGCGAAGTGGCAGAAGGCGGATATGACGCCGCCGTGAACAGAGAACCGGCCGTTCGAGCGCGACCGGCTGCTGATCATGGTTGCCGCAACAACGTTCCCGACCAGATGCAGCCGATGTTGTTTTCGCGAATCGTGAAGGCGCCGGTCGACGGGCTGAACGTGTAGCGCATGCGCTCGGGCCCGAGCTCCTCTACCGTGCCGTAAAGGCCGGGCCCCTTCGAATCGAACCGGAGCCTGGTGCCGCCCGGCGCGGTGTACTCGGCCTTGTCGCCGCTGATCGTCACGGTGTGCTCGCGCTCGATCTGCTCGTCGAGCCCGCGACAGGCGACCATGTTGTTCGGATTCTCGGCGAGCCGCCCGCGGAATACCTGGTCGGCAGCGAGCGCGCCGGCGGGAAGCATGGCAATCATCAGAAGGGTTGCTTTCGCGTTCATGGCTTCACCTCGAAAGGATAAATGACTTTCCAGTCGCGCTTCATGTCGACGACGGTCCAGTTGCGCCGAACCGCTTCGTCCCATGCCTTGTCGAGCCGGCCGACAGGAGATTGCCGGTCGTAGGCATATTCGCGCTCGGAATCGGTATGGTGCACAAGCCCCATGAAACGCAGCCCGCTGCCGGCCGCCGTCCATTCCAGCATCTGCTGGTCGCCATCGGAATTGCCGAAGGCGAAAACCGGCCGCCGGCCGATGAAGCGGTTGATGCCGACCGGCTTGCCGGGGCCGTCATCGATGAACTCCACCCTGGGCTCCTTCATGAGCACGGGCCTGTCGGGCTGCGGCATTTCGAACTTCACGACGCCCGAAGAGCCCACGACCTGTTCCGGCGGAATGCCATAGACCCGTTCGGTCCAGGGCCGCATGAATTCTATGCCGCCGCCCGACACGATGAAGGTCTTGAACTGGTGCGCCCGCAGCAGCGCCATCAGTTCGAGCATCGGCTGGTAAACCAGATCGGTGTAGGGTCGTTTGAAGCGCGGATGTCGCGCCCGGGCCAGCCACTCATCGACCGCCCGGGCGAATGCCTCCGTGGTGAGGCCCGCGTGGGTCGCCGCGATCACCTCGAGCAGGCCCTTCTCGCCCATCGACGCGACGGCGGCCCTGTCGCCGGCCAGGATCGACCGGAAAGGCTCCTGCGTCTGCCATTCGGGATGCCGGGGAGCCAGTTGCCTCACCCGGTCGATGGCGAAGGCGACCTGGAAATAGACCGGCTGCTCGGTCCACAGGGTGCCGTCATTGTCGAAAACGGCGATGCGCTCGGGCACCGGCACGAAGTCGGCGCCGGGCGCCGTGGCGCGCGCAACAAAGTCGAGAATCGCCTTCCTGGACGCGCCGTCACCCCACGACGGAAGCAGATCGGCCTGCGCGAGAGCGGCAGGGACGTCGCGGCCGGCGACGCCAAAGGCGAGCGAGCCGAAAAAGAAACTGCGGCGTCTCATTCTTCCGATCCCATCTTGCAACGGCGAGCGTTGCACCGAGATTGCGCAGAGGCAAGGCCACGCCGCCGACGCATGAAGAAGCACCACTACGCCAGCCGCTCGGAAGCGCCGCTCGCGGCCGCGGCGCATCCCGCCAACCGAGACCACGGAGTGAGGCCACTTTCCTGGACGTTTGGAATTTGCAGCGGCCCCGCCTTCCGGGATTGAACCGGATTGCCGATATCTCCCCGGGTGCGGAGCTGTCGCACCGGTTATGCACGTGCAGCCGATTGCAAGCCGTCACCGACGAGCCCACAGTAGAGCCGTCGCCTAGAGGGAGAACCATGTTCATTCGACAATCTGCACTCATTCTCGCCGCCGCACTGGCGCTCGCCGCTTGCGACAAGCCCCTGAGCACCGGAGAAAAAGGCGCCATTGCCGGCGGTGCGCTGGGCACCGGCATCGGAATGGTCGCTGGAGGCTCGTTCGGCACGGTGGTCGGCGCCGGCCTGATCGGCGGTGCAGTCGGCTACGTTGCCGGCAGTGCGATCGGCAACAACAAGAACTGAGGGAGCCGATCATGAAGCGCACTCTTGCCGTCGCCGGCCTGCTGCTCGGTCTCATGCCGTCAGCTCAGGCTCAGACTCAAACCCAGACGCCGACCGCGACTCCGGCGCCGACCCAAAGCGCGGTCCCGAGCCAGGCTCAAGCCGTTGCCATCGCGTTCGAGCAGGCCGTATTTGTGACCTGCCGCGAGGCGCACGCCCTGCCGGTCGAAACCCGCCAACGCCTCGCCTACTTCCTGGCAGAGTTCTCCGCGCGTTTTCGTGGCGTGACGATTCCGGAAGACGAGCGCGGCGCCCAACTCGCCCTGCTGGTGCGTGGCGGCTGCACCCTGTCGCCGGACGCCCATCTGTTCGCGGTGATCGACAAGGCGATCCTGGCCGAGCAGTCGAAGCTGCCCAAGCGCCAGTAACGCCTCGCGGACAGCTCGCCTCAAACAGCTCATCGCGATGTCGGCGGCGGCCAATCGGTCGCCGCCGTTTTCGTCTGACCTCTCGATGGCGCCCTTCGACGTCAGCGGCAGGAGCGCTTTACCCTGGCGAGCGTGCCTTACTCTCACGAGCGTTCGGAGGACTGATGATGCGCCTCATTTCGGTGATTCTGACGGCATTGATGCCGATGGTCCTCGTGGCCGTCGCCGGAAGCGCTTCGGCCGCCGAGCCGACGCTCGCGGCGGTCAAGAAACGCGGCGAGCTTCTGTGCGGCATCAACGGCCAGTTGCCGGGGTTCTCGACCAAGGACGCCCAAGGCAACTGGGCCGGACTGGAAATCGATTTCTGCCGCGCCGTCGCCGCCGCGGTGCTGGGTGACGCCGGCAAGGTGAAGTTCGTGCCGCTCACAACCGCCAACCGATTCGAGGCGTTGCGCAGCGGCGAGATCGACGTGCTGGCGCGCAACACCACTGCGACCCTGGGCCGGACCGCGCGCACCGGCGTACGGGACGCGGCCACTCTCTACATCGACGGCCAGGTCGTCGTGGCGCCCAAGAAGAACGGCGCAGCCAAGCTGGCCGATCTTGCCGGCAAGCAAATCTGTACCCTAAAGGGCACGCCTTACGAGCAGAGCACCCTCGACTGGTTCGGTGCGCGCAGTCTCACCGTCAAGATCGCGCTCTACGATACACAGGCGGCATTGTACGACGCTTTCTTCAAGGACCAGTGCGCCGGCCTGGTGCAGGACATCTCGGCGCTCGCCAGCACGATCATCGCGAGCGGCCATGCCGCTGACTACCTGGTGCTGCCTGAGCTTCTCGCGACCGACCCGCTGGCGGCCTATGTGCGCGCCGGCGACGACGAGTGGCTCGACGTCGTGCGCTGGACCCACTTCGCGCGATTGCACGGCGAGGACCTCGGGGTCATCAAGGCCAATGCCGAGTCCGAGCGCACTTCCAGAAATCCTGCGGTGCGCCGTCTGCTCGGCGTCGAGAACGGCAGCGGCAAGGCGCTGGGGCTGGACGATGCGTGGGCCTACAACGTGCTATCGCAGGTCGGCAACTACGCCGAAAGCTACGATCGCAATGTCGGGCGCAATTCGCCGCTCAAGTTCTCGCGCGGCATCAATGCACTGTGGACTCAGGGTGGCGCGATGTACGCGCTGCCGTTGCGCTAGAGGTTCCAGATTCATGAGCCCGCACTCCCGCCGGATCCGGGTCGGGAACCCCTCACGGAATCTGAGGCGGCGTTTGACGCACGTCAATGAAGCCTCCGGCCGTTGTGCGATCAGGCTACAATAGGCGCATGCAGATCGATCACATTGCTTCAGTTGCGGGTCACGTCGCGGAACTTGCGGGCATCGTCGTGCTCGTGGCCGGTGGCGCGTTGGCGTCCATCGCCTGTGTCGTCAGGCTCGCGCGCGGCATGACTTTCACCGCGTCCTATCATGAACTGCGCGCCGATCTTGGGCGGGCAATGCTGCTCGGCCTTGAATTCCTGGTCATCGCCGACATCATCGGCACGGTGGCGGTCGAACCGACACTGCACAATCTCGGGGTGCTCGCCGTGATCGTCGCGATCCGCACGTTGCTGAGCTTCGCCCTGGAGCTCGAGGTCAGCGGCCGCTGGCCCTGGCAGAAGCCCACGGCCCCGCCGGATCGCTGAACGCTCCGCCGCCTCCCGCCTTCGTCGTCTCGCCCAACCGGCGGCCGGTTTCAGGGCGTCGGCGGCAGCATGCGATCGATCGCGGAAATCCACGTCGCCTCGGCATCCTCGATCGAGAGCTTGTAGCAGTCCCGCATCTGGTCCCAGCTTTCGAAGCTGACCAGCGTGGCAAGACCAATCAGCAGACGCTGACGTTCCGCCTCGTCGAGGGTGCCAAGTTCCCGGGCGTACATCAGCTTCATGCGCTCGATGTTGGCATAGCGCGCTAGCACGATGCGTTGCTGCAGTTCGACCACTTCCTGCTGGGTCGTCATCAGCACGCGCCATAGCGGTGACCATTTCTCGCAGGCCGCGGCGCGAATATGGACGTGGCTCCTGATGCGGGTGGCGCGGTCGGCGTCGACGTCGCGTGCCTGGGACTCGGCCCGGCCCTGCAGGATGGCGAAATCGGCAGTAGCCAGCGTAAGCGCGTTGAGATCGGCAAAGCGCTCGAAGATCGAGCGCACGGAATAACCCGCCGCCTTGGCGATTTCGGCCGCTGTCGGGATCGACGGATCGCGCCGCAGCAGGCCGAGATAGGCGTCTATGATGCTCTGCCGCGTGCGTTCGCTGCGCAGCCGACGGCCATCGACAACGGGAGCCCGAGCGGCGCTGGGCGGGGTAGCTGACATGACGGTTCTATTACCACGAAGCGGCGCCGGCCGGGACGGCCCGGTCAGCCTCTACTGGCGATTCACCGAAACCAGCGGCAGGTAGAAGGTCGCGCTGGCCCCCTGGATACTGTCCGGCAGCGGCGCATAGGGCGAACCGCGGCGCACGCCGCCGATCACGCCGGCGTCGATCTGCGGGATGCCACTCGACTGGGCGACCTGGACATCGAGGAGGCGACCATCACGACCGATGATGACACGCACCACGGTGACTGCCTCGTCGACGTCGACGCCAGGCGCCTGATACTTGTAGCCGACCAGCTTGCGCACGACCTGCCAGAGGTAGTTGTCGGCGACGCGGGCACGATTGTAGCTGTCGGCTGGATTGACGAAGGCGCTCGACGACGTGCGCTCTTCCATGCGCGCGACGTAGGGCGGCAATGGCCGCGGCGCAGCGCGCGTCGAGTGGTTGGCCGAAGGGTCGAGCGGCGATGGCGCCAGCGCGGGCGGTTGAGGACGGGCTTCCTGACGATTCTGCGGCTGTGGCGGAGGCGCCGGCACGGTCCCGCGCTGATTGGCCTGCGGCGCCGGTGCCGGACGTTGCGGTGCCTGCTGCTGAGGAGGCGTGGGCCGGGGCGGTTCGGGACGTGGCGGTTCGGGACGCGCCTGGGCCGGCGGCGGCGGGCGCGGCGGCTCGGGTTTGGCGGGCTCAGTGCGAGGCGCGGCCGAGGCACTCTGCTGCGGGGCCTCGAAGGCCCGCTCGGTCGGCGCCAGAGGTTCGGGCGGCGGCTGCGGTATCGCGCGCTCAAGCGCCTGACGCTCAAGCGGCGGCACCTGGGTCGGATTTTCGGCGGTGATCTCGGCAGGTGGCCGCAGACCGGGCGTGACAGGCGGTGTCGGCTCGGCCGGCTTGGCCTGCTCCTGCTTGGGCGGCTCGACCTTGGGCGGCGGCGATGGCGGCTGCTCGATCGTGACTTCGATCGGCTCCGGCGGCGGTGGCAGGCGCTTGGCCTGCAGGCTCATCTGCCACAGGGCGAACGCCACCAGCGCATGAAAAAGCAGCGCCAAGGCCATGGCCTGGGGCGGCATGCGCTCGAAGCGCAGGATAGAGACGCTCGCGTCGTGGGTCACAGGCCTATAAAGCCCTGAATCGACGCCGCAGAAAAGAAGCTCTCCACCCGTTCCGGGCCTAATTTTCCATGGTCAAACGCCGGGGCCCGGCAGGTCGAAGGGCGCCCTATTCGGCGGCGATGGCCTGCCGAACGAACTTTCCGGCATCGAAATCCTCGGCGACCTTCATGTCGTTGCCGATCAGCTTCTCGACATCGATGTTGGCGTATTCCATCACGCCCATGTCGCCCAGCGCCTTCTGTACCTTCGGCCCGAACAGGCCGATTTCCTTGAGGATCGGCACGATGCGGGTGAACAGTCGCGTGCGGAACGCCTTCATCGCACCAGACTCGTAGGCGTATTTCAGCAGTTCGTCGACCGGCAGGCCGGAGCGCTCCCAGACCTCGGCCTGGTTGAACCGGTCGCGCATGAAGTAGAGAGCCTCGACCGCGAATTCCTCGCGCTCGGCGCGCTCGGCATCGGACAATTGCGGATAGTAGTCCCGCAGGGCCAGCCGACCAAAGGTGACATGACGGGCCTCGTCCTGCATGACGTAGGCATTCACCGAGGCGGCAAGATTGTTCTGCGCGGTGTCGCGGATGCGCTGGAAGGCCGCCAGGGCCAAGCCCTCGATCAGCACCTGCATGCCGAGATAGGTGAAGTCCCACCGCCGTTCCGACAACGTCTGCTCGAGCAGGCTCTTCAGCGATGGCGTTATCGGATAGGCGCACTTGAACTTTTCGTGGATCAGCCGCTTGTAGGCCTCGATGTGACGGGCCTCGTCCATCACCTGCGTGGCAGCATAGAACTTGGCGTTCATGTCCGGCACGGTATTGACGATCTTGGCGGTGGCGATCAGTGCGCCCTGCTCGCCGTGCATGAACTGGCAGATCGAGTGGCACTGCAGGTTGAAGCGCAGCCAGTTCTTTTCCTTTTCGGTCATCTTCTGCCAGATCGGCGAGCCGAATATGGGGATGCTCTCGTCGGCCATGCCCATCGGATTGTCGGGGAAGAGATCCTGCGACCAGTCGATGCGAGTCGACGCATCCCACTGCTGCTGCTTGCCCTTCTCGTAGAGCTTCAGCAGGTCGGACGAGCCGTCGTCGTATTCCCAGTTGAACAGGACTTCGGTGCGTCCGTCGAAGTGCCAACCGGTGATGTCGACGGGAAGCTGATAGAGCTGCTGCGTTGTCATGATCGATCCCTCCGCGGGACGGAAAATGACGCCCCGTTCACTTTAAGGGGCGAGCTAGCCGCACCTGCCAGCGGCGGGCTTTGATCCAGATCAAATGCCGGACTGCGGCCGGTGGATCGCCCCGGCTAGCGGCGACGGGCTCGCAGGACCAGCGCCTGCGCCAGCAAGACCAGGCCAAGATAGGCGAGGATCGCCAGCAGCAGGATGGCGCCGTCCCGCCAGGTCGGATGGCTGACGATCGCGACGACGCGATCGCCCATGATCGACAGCAACAGCAGGCCGGGCGTGCTGCCGAGCAAGGTGCCGAGCAGGAAATCCGACAGCCGGATGCTGCTCGCGCCCGCAGCGAGGTTGGTGAAGGTGAAGGGCACGACGGGGATCATGCGGATCGTGGCGACGGCCAGGATCCCGCGCAGCCGGACCGCGGCGAGCGCCTGCGGCCATCGCGTGCCGAGCAGTCGCGTGAGTGCAGCCTGGCCGAAGCGGGCACCGACCCCGTACAGCATCAACGCGCTCAGGAATTGACCGACGACCGAGTAAAGCAGGCCAAGCCCGGGCCCGAATACCGCCGCGGTGGCCAGAACCACGATGTTCATCGGCAGCAGGACGACACCCGCGATCAGGAACACCGCGATCACCGAGACCGCCACCCACGGCTCATGCCTCTGCTCGCCAAGCAGGTGCGCGATCCGCGCCACCGATCCCCAGTCGGCGAGATCTGTGTAGCGCCACGCGAACGCAAGCAGAGACAGGCCGCCCAGGGCGGCAAGAAGGATCAGCGAGGCTTTGGTCCGCATCGACACGTCGGCCGACAGAAGCAAAAAAGCCGCCGACTTGCGAGAGCAGGTTTTTCGACGGCTAGCGTCGATCCCCTCCGGCCACCCCCAACAATTGATTTCGGCCTGCCACGCAACTTGCAAGTTTCTGCATTCCCGTAACCGGCCTGACTTGCTTCAGTGGCTTTGAAGACGGATCGGTTTGACATCTCTCGCCGCGGAGCAAAGCATGGTTGTACTCGGGACCGCGCCGCCTCGCGGGTATCGCGACCGTTGCCGAGCTACTGGGGGGTATCCATGTCGTATTCAAATCGTCGTAGCGTCCTGAAAATGATGGCCGGCGGCGCGCTCGCCGCGGGCGGCCTGAGCGCACTCGCCCCCATGGCGGCGGCGCAATCGGAAGAGTTCGTGGTGACCAACGGCTACCAGAACTTCAAGCGCGGCAAGATCGACGGCCTTCACCCTGACCGCCGCATCCTCAACATCACCTGGGAAGACATGGGCCGCATCAAGATGCGGGCCGCAGATCTGGTAGCCAACTATCCGTCGCTCAAGGAAGGCATGATCGTCGACTGCAACTACTTCGACTACATCGATGTCATGATCGCCAAGAAGTCGCCCCAGACGGACGCGCGGGCCAAGGCGCTGATCGACAAGGGCGCGCGGCTGACCGGCATTCCGGGCGCTCAGGAACCGATCCGCATGTGGAGCATGTCCGGCATGGTCACCCAGGTTAACCCTGCCAACGGCAGCCTGTCGCTGATCAACGCTTCGAACGGCAGGCCGGAAGAGCCGACGCCCAACAGCGGCGAAGTGATCACCATGCCGCTGGTCCAGACCGCCGCCGGCAAGACGGCGCTGAGCTCCATCCAGCCGGGCGACATCGTGACGACGGTCTGGACACATCAGACGGCGATCGCGGTCAAGATCATCCGCTGAGCTGCGGATTCTGCCGTCGATCTCCGATCGACGGTGGAAAATTCGGAACCGACGAGAGGGCCGCCCATTTTCGTGGGCGGCCTTTCTCATTGATGGCCTCCACGGTGGCCGGGCGACGGCCCGGGCTCTATCCTCAGGTCGCCAGCTGGACAAAGGCCAAAGGAAGCAGTTGATGGAGTATCGGTCCCTCGGGAAAACCGGCCTGAAAGTGAGCGTCGCGGGCCTCGGTTGCGGCGGCAACAGCCGCCTGGGGTTGGGCCGTGGCGCCAGTGTCGACGACTGCATTTCGGTCGTGCGGACGGCGGTCGATCTCGGCGTCAATTTCCTCGACACCGCGGAAGCCTACGGAACCGAGCAGATCGTGGGCGCTGCCGCCCGGTTCTACGATCGCGACAAGCTCGTGATCTCGACCAAGGCGATCTTCCGCTCGGGCGACGACACCGCCGAAACGGTGACGGCGAAAGTCGACGCGGCGCTGAAGCGGCTCGGCCTCGACCATGTCGACATCTTCCATTTCCACGCGGTCAATCCCAACGCCTACGAACGCCATCGCGACGTGCTGGCGCCGGCACTCCTGAAGCTCAAGGAACAGGGCAAGGTTCGCCACATCGGCGTCACCGAAACCGGCCCCAACGATCCCGACCAGAAGATGCTGACCAGGGCGATCGAGGACGCGCCGTGGGAGGTGATCATGCTGGCCTACAGCCTGATGAACCAGGGCGCCCGCCGGAAGGTCTTCCCGGTCACGCAGCGCCGCGGGATCGGCACGCTGCTGATGTTCGTGGTCCGCAACATCTTCTCGAATGCCGCCTATCGCCGCGACGTGATCGCCAAGCTGGTCGAGAAGGGCGAACTCGACCGGTCGATCCTGTCGGAGGGCGATCCGCTCGCGTTCCTGACGGCCGACGGCGCGGCGGAAAGCATCACGGACGCGGCCTATCGCTATGCGCGTCACGAGAAGGGCGTCGATGTCGTGCTGTTCGGCACGGGCAACAAGGATCACGTCAAGGCGAACGTCGAATCGATCCTGCACCCGGCCTTGCCGGCGCCGGTGATCGAGCGGCTGCACGCCTCGTTCGGCCACCTCTCCGGCGTCGGGCTCGACCTGCCCGGGCCCGTAAAGGCGGCGTAGGCCCGGTCAGGCGGCCGAACGGACCAGCTTGCCGGGTCGCGCGCCGGTCTCCTGACCCTTTTCGAAGATCGGGGTGCCCGCGCAGATCGTCATGTCGTAGCCGTCGACTTCCTGCACGAGGCGGCGGCCGCCGGCCGGCAGGTCGAAGATCATCTTCGGGGAATGCAGATGAAGGCCCTCGAAATCGATGACGTTCACATCGGCCTTCTTGCCCGGCTGGAGGCGGCCGCGGTCCCTGAAGCCGTAGAAATCGGCCGTCTCGCTGGTCATGTGCTTGACCACGCGCTCGAGCGGCATGCGCGGTCCGCGTGTGCGGTCGCGCACCCAGTGAGCCAGCATCGTGGTGTTGAGCGAGGCGTCGCAGATCACGCCGCAATGCGCGCCGCCGTCGGACAGGCCGAGGATGGTGTGCGGGTCCTCGATCATCTTGCGCACCACTTCGAGGTCGCCATGCACGTAGTTGGTGACCGGGAAGTAGACCATGCGGCTGCCGTCGCCACCGACCAGATAGCCATAGCAATATTCCTGCGGCGTCACGCCTTCCTTCGCCGCGAGGGCCGCGATGCTGCGCTCGGGCGGCGGCTCGTAGTCCGGCGTGTCGCCGAGCGGATACATGCGGTCCCAACGAGTCGCGATCTGGCGCGACAGCGGCGGCAGCACCTCGAGCAGACGCGGCGAGGCTTCCTGCGACAGGATCGTGCGGCGCAACTCCGGCGTGCGCAGCCTGGCCAGCATTTCGGCCGGCGGCAGCTTCGCCACCTCGGCATAGGCCTCGCGGAGGCCAAAGGGATTGAGAGAGGTGTTGAGCCCGAGCGTCAAGCCGACGGGACGTCCGGCGACCTGGGCGTAGAGCGGAAGATTGTCGGCCCGTCCGGCGCGCACGCCGTCCATCAGGCGACCCCAGCGCTGGGGATCGTAGCTGCGATCGGTCAGGAGGAACCAGACCGGCCGGCCGCTGTCCCTGGCAACCTGACGGACCCACTTCCACTCAGCCGCCTCGTCTTCGAAATCGGACAGGAACCCGAACGTGCCGCGGCCGGCGCGGCCCATCGCGCGGCCGATGGCGATCAGCTCCTCGTGCTCGGCATAGCGGCCGGGAACCAGGTCCCCCGCCAAAGTCTTGTGCTGATCGGTGCGGCTGGTCGTGAAGCCAACGGCGCCCGCCTTCAGCGCCTCCTCGGTCAGCCGCGCCATCAGCTCGATATCGTCCGCTGTCGCGAGCTCGCGCTTGATGGCCCGCTCGCCCATGGCATAGACGCGCAGCGGGTGGTGGGCGACCTGGGCCGCGACGTCGATGGTCCGCGGCAGGCGCGCCAGCGCGTCGAGATATTCCGGGAAGCTTTCCCAGTCCCACTTCAGCCCTTCGGTCAGAGTGATGCCGGGGATGTCCTCGACACCCTCCATCATCTCGATCAGCGCGGTCTGGTGCTCGCGGCGAACCGGCGCGAAGCCGACGCCGCAATTGCCGAACACGATGGTGGTGGCGCCGTGCCACGAGGACGGCGCGAGGACCGGATCCCACGTCGCCTGGCCATCATAGTGTGTATGGACGTCGACCCAGCCCGGCGTGACGAGGCGGCCTTCGGCCCTGACCTCGCGCCGGCCGGGGCCTGCCTTGCCGCCGACCTGCACGATCCGGTCGCCGTCGATGGCGAGGTCGCCCGTCGAGGCGGGCGCGCCCGTGCCGTCGACGATGGTGCCGCCCCGTATGACGATGTCGTGCATGGTCCGCCCCGCTCGCTGCCTTCGGAAGAACGATCAAAGCAAAAAAGCCGCCCTCTTACGAGGACGGCTTTCTGCGATTGGTTGCGATATCTCTCGATCAAACTCGGGAAATTTCGCAGATCAACCAGCATTTGGCCTCGCAGAGTCCAGGCTCAGGTCCCTGTCACCGGCCCACCGATTGATGCCGGCCCCCGTGAACTCCTAGTGTCTCAGCACGCACCGCCTGTAGAGTGCATTGTGGGACCGCGCAGTCTCTGGGCAGTCACGGCGGATTCGATATTGGCATGAGGAAAAGGTTGCATGTCGATTGATCAGATTTCGCGGCGAGGCGCCGTCGCCGCAACCATTGCGGCGACGATTGCGCCTGTCGGGACGGCGCTTGCGCAGCAGACGGACTCCTTCTGGATGCGAGCACCGATGCGCTACATCCCGCAATTTACGATAGACACGCCACCCTCGAAAACGACGATCGAACTGGCGATGTCGCCCTTTTGCCCGGACTGCGCCAGATTCACTCTGAGCTCCTTGTTACCCTTCCTGAAGAAGAAATCGCTGGCGGACGGGTCGCAGGCGATCTTCCACCAGTTCGCCAGGTCGGAAAGCGATGTGCCGTTGATGAAAGAGCTTCTGTCGTACCAACGCGACAAGCTGATCGCCATCTCCCTGAAGGTCATGACCAACATACACAACAATCAGCGCATGCTGAGAGGTCCGCACGAGGTCGCCGACGCGGCCCGGTCAGTCGGTGCGAAGAGGGATCCATCCTTCGATCCTGCCGTCGCCGAGGCGGCGGTTCGCAAGATGAACCAACTCATGGCCACGAAGATCGGTGTCACAGGAACGCCTACCCTGTTCGTCAACGGCAACAAGATCGGCTTCGTGACGTCGACCGCAGACCTGACCAATGCAATTGCGAAATTTGGCAAGGCATAGGGAGAAGGCACACATGAAGAGCACTGTCACGTCGCGCCGCATGATGATGGCGTCGCTTGCTGTCCTTCCCGGCACCGTCGTAGTGGCCCCGCAGGCCTCGGCATGTTCCGTCGATGCAATCTCGGCGGCTCCTGATGGCGTGGGCGCTTCTGGCATCGGTACCGGTCCTATCGGCCCAGCAGTCTCGAGTGGCACGAGCGTTGGTATCGGCGTGGTGTCGGTGGGCGCCGGTATGCGCGTCGCGTCGGGCGATCTGTTGGCGCCATTCACCGGACCGGGGGCTGGCGTTGTCGTTGAGCCCGTCTCACCCCTGATGGTCAGTCTTACTGCTGCCATGTTCGGGTAGCGGCGGCTACCATCGCGATGAACCAGCGACTCGCACGACGCACCCTGCTCAAAGGTATTGGCGGGCTCGTCGCTTCGCCCGCGGTCGTTCGTGCTCAAGGCCAGGCAAATAGCGTCGCCCTCGTCGTCGGCAATTCGAATTACGCCTGGGAGGCCTCGCTCCCCAACGTGCAGCGGGACGCGCCCGACGTCGCGGCCGCTTTGCAGACTTTGGGGGTCAAGACGGATCTCAGGGAAAATCTCGGCGGCGCGGCATTGCGTCAAGCTTTCGAGAAATTCAGGGAATCCGCACGCAGCGCGAACTTCGCCGCCTTCTACTACGCGGGTCATGGCGTCATCTGGGCGAAGGAGACCTACATCGTTCCGGTCGACTCGGACCTCAGCGATCCGGGCGCCGTGAAGAGCCTGTTGCGCGTGTCTTCGATCGCCGACGTCACGAATGGCGCGGCCCATCGCATGTTCGTATTCGACAGCTGTCGCAACAACCCGGCCGACGGTTGGCGCCAGGTCGATGCCGAACAGGGCGCCGCCATCAGCGTCTGTCAACGCCGGAGTAAAATTGCATCGGCTGGCCGGAGTAAAAGTACA
>CAYZQZ010000032.1:0-18346 GCA_964480235.1 uncultured Reyranella sp.
CCGCGGCCGGGATCGTTCCAGGCCGACGGCGTCGTGCCGGTCATGTTGACGATCAGCTCGGCGTTGGGATTGGCGTACTTGATGCCCTGCTGGTAGCCGCACTGGAAGCGGCGGATCAGCGGGATGTCCATGCCGCCGACGAAGCCGACCTTGCCGGTCTTGGAGGCCAGCGCCGCCAGCACGCCGACCAGGAACGATCCCTCATGCTCCTTGAACACGACCGACTGCACGTTGGGCAGAGGCACCACCATGTCGATGATGGTGAAGTGCGTGTTGAGCGCTTCCTTGGCAACCTTGTCGAGCGCCACGCCCTGCGAGAAGCCCACGGCGATGATCGGATCCTGGCCGCGCTGGGCAAATCTCCGCAGTGCCTGTTCGAACTGCGTCTCGTTGGTTGGCTCGAACTCGGCAACCGCGATCGAAGTCTCCTTCTTGAATTTGTCCGCGCCCTGGCTGACGCCTTCGTTGAAGGATTTGTCGAATTTGCCACCGGTGCTGTAGACGATCGCCGGCTTGACGGTGTTCTGCGCCAAGGCGCCTGTCGCCGGCAGCCCCACGGTTCCAAGCGCGGCCAGCCCCACTGCGACCAGAGATACCTGCCTGCGGATCATTCGAGCCCCCTTTCGTTACGCCAAGTGTGGACCGGCCCGTCCCGTCGGTCTAGGCAGGGAATAGGCACGCGCCTTGCAGGGGCGCTGATCCGGGGAGCACAGCAATGGCCGAATACGACCTCGTCATCCGCAACGGCACCATCGCCACGGCGTCGGACGTGGTGAAGGGCGATATCGGCGTCCTGGGCGGTCGGGTCGTGGCGCTGGGCGAGCGGCTGGACAAGGGCCGCAAGGAAATCGACGCCACGGGCCTGATCGCCGTCCCAGGCGGCATCGACGCTCACGTCCATTTCGATCAGGACACCGCCGACGGTTCGGTCTTCTGCGACGATTTCGAGAGCGGCAGCCGGGCCGCCGCGGCCGGCGGCACCACGACCATCATCCCCTTCGCCTACCAGAACAAGGGCCAGCCGCTGCGCGACGTGGTCAGCCGCTACCACAAGCGTGCCGACGGCAAGTCTCTGATCGACTATGCCTTCCACGTGATCCTCTCGGACACCAGCGAGAAGATCATGGGCCAGGATTTCGCGGCCCTCGTGGCCGACGGCTATACCTCGTTCAAGGTCTACATGACCTACGACGACATGAAGCTCTCCGACCGCGAGATGCTCGATGCACTTGCCGCCGCGCGCCGCGAGCAGGCGATGCTGATGATCCATGCGGAGAACTCCGACTGCATCACCTGGCTGACCGAGCGACTGGAACTGAAAGGCATGACCGCCGCCAAGTTCCACGCCACGTCGCGGCCCTTCGTGGTCGAGCGCGAGGCCACGCACCGCGCCATCTCGCTCGCCGAGCTGCTCGACGTGCCGATGCTGCTGGTCCATGTCTCGGCCAAGGAAGCCATGCACGAGATCCAGCGCGCCCAGGCGCGCGGCCTACGGGTCTATGGCGAGACCTGCCCGCAGTACCTCTTCCTCAGCGAAGAGGACTTCGAGAAGCCGGGCGACGAAGGGTCGAAGTGCGTCTGCAGTCCGCCGCCGCGCGGCACCGACAACCAGGAGCACATCTGGACAGGACTCGCCGCCAACACCTTCCAGGTGCTGTCGAGCGATCACGCCGCCTTCAAGTACGACGACGTGCGCGGCAAGAAGCTGCCCGGCGCCGACAAGAGCTTCCGCAAGATTCCCAACGGCGTTCCCGGTGTCGAAACCCGCCTGCCGCTGCTGTTCTCCGAGGGCGTCAACAAGGGTCGCATCACGCTGCAGCAGTTCGTGGCGCTGTCCTCGACCAACGCCGCCAAAATCTACGGCCTGCACCCGCGCAAGGGCACGATTGCCGTCGGCTCCGACGCCGACATCGTGCTGTGGGACCCAGCGCGCAAGGTGAGCCTCACCAACTCGATCCTGCATCACAATTGCGACTACACGCCCTACGAGGGCCGCGAACTGACGGGTTATCCCGTGATGACGCTGTCGCGCGGCGAGATCGTGATGGAAGAAGCGAAGATGAGCGGCTCGGCCGGCCGCGGCCGGTTCATGAAATGCGACCGCCCCGAACTGGCGCGTCCGCGCGGCAAGCCGCTGATCGATCCGTCGATTTTCACCTAGCCGAAGCGCTTCAGCGAATAGGCCTCGACCGGCAGGCTGGTCGAGCGGCCGGCGATCATCTCGGAGGTCAGGCGCGACAGCACCGGCGCAAGTGTGTACCCGTTGGAGCTGACGCAATTGTAGAAGCCCGGCAGACCCGGCACTTCGCCCAGGATCGGCGCTCGATCTATGTTGACGTTCATGCCCGCCCAAATGCGCACGGCGTGCAGCCCACCCAGTGCCGGAACGGCCCGCGAGGCGATCCAGAGATTGCCTTCGACGCTCGAGCGCAGGGCGCGCGACAGCTTCTGCTCCTCGTCGAGGCCAGCGGTCCAGCCGCCGCCGATCATGAAGGCGCCGGACGCCATCTGCTTCAGCGTCAGATGACGGCCGGCATAGGCGACGAGGCGCGTCAGCGTCGGCGCGGTCGGTTCGGTCACCACCATCTGCAGCGGCGCGCCGCGCACCGGGATCGACACGCCGGCCATAGCAGCGATCTGGGCGGCCCATGGACCGGCGGCATTGACGACCCTCTTGCAGAAGATTTCGCCGCGGGTCGTGACGACTTTCCAGCCGGTACCCTCGCGCTCTATCGCCTGCACGCTGGCGCCGCGCCGGAAGCGCGCGCCCTTCGCCCGGGCATGAGCGACGACGGCATAAGTGCCCTTCAGCGGATTGATCTTGCCCTCACCCGGGCACCATTCGGCGCCGATCGCCACGTCGCCGATGCAGGGCTCGAGTTCGCGCAGTTCGTTGGCGCCGATCACCTCCGCCTCGATGCCGCGGCTCTTCTCCAGCGCCACCTTGGCCTTCAGCACGTCCATGTCGCGCGCGGTCTCGGCCAACATCAACCCGCCGGTGACCTTGATCTCCAGATCCTGGCCGGTGTCGCGCTCGATCTCGCGCCACAGCCCCACCGAGGCCGGTCCCAGCGGCAACGTATCGGCGGCCCGGTTGGGCCCGTCGCCGGGCTGGCCGGTGAAATCGAAGGCCAGCAGCTGCACGTGCAGGCTGCCGGCATTGGCGCCGGACGCCTGCAGGTTCACGTCGTCGCGCTCGACGACCAACGTCTCGATGCCTTCCCCGGCCAGCCAGTAGGCGAGGCAGGAGCCAGCGACGCCGCCACCGATCACCAGCGTGTCGACGCGTTCGGGCGGCAGTACCGTGGTCTCGCGGGGCCGCGCCATGTCGGGCGGCACGAAATCCTTGTGGCCGGTCCATTCCGGCTGCTCGACCGATAGGGCGGAGATCGGCACCGGCTTGGCCGGCGGCCGCGGCGCGAACAGGCCGAACTCGCCAATCTCTCCCGGACAAAGTCCTGCCACGATGGACGCGCAGTAGCGGCCCTGGCAGCGGCCCATGCCGGCGCGGGTCGCGCGCTTCAGGGCCGCGGGCGAATCGTGACCGGCGGTGATCTGCCGCCGCAGGTCGCCAGCCGTCACCTCCTCGCAACGGCAAACGATGGCATCGTCGCGGATCTCGGTCGGGCGCAACGGTTCCGTTGCGAAGAGTTCCCACAGCGCCGACTGGAAGCGCGCGGCGCGCCTGACGGTCCGCCGCGCCGCGACGGGCTCGGCGACCTTGAGGCCGAGATCGCCGGCAACCGCCCAGGCTGCGACCTGCCCCTGGGCCTGCGCGCTCTGGGCGCCACCGAAGCGCGCCCCGTCGCCGATCGCGAACACGGCCTCGAGGCTGGTACGGCCGTCATCATCGACCACCGTCTCCATCGAGCCCGTGCCGCGCGCCACGAAGCGATGGGCGCAGCCCAGCGAGCGGGCGAGTTCCGACGAGGAAGAAAAGCCGTAGCCCAGCGCCACGATATCGGCATCGATGCGGTAGAGCCCGGCATCGACACTGTAGACCTTGCGGTCGCCGCTGATCTGGGTGACCCGGCTGTTCCAGTGCACCAACCTGCCCAGCCGCGCGATCATGCCCGCGCCATTCAGGGCCAGGAAAGGATCGGCCAACGCCGTCCCGGCCAGCGCGCCGAGCCTGCCGAACCACGGCCGAGGCGCCGCCTCGAACACCGCCGCGACGTTCGCGCCGCCGTCGAGCAGTTCGACGGCGGTCTGCAGGCAGAGCGGTCCGTTGCCGGCGATCACGATCGCCCTCCCCGGCGCCACACGATAGGAGCGCGCCAGCGTCTGCAATCCGCCCACTGTCATCACGCCCGGCAGGGTCCAGCCCGGCACGGGCCAGGGTTGCTCGTAGGCGCCGGTCGCCAGCACAAGCCGGCGCGGCCGGAAGATCGTCGAGCGGCCGGCGACGACGGCCGCAACCTCGGTGGGCGAGAACGCCGCCCACACCGTGGTTTCGTTCAGGATCCTGACGCCCGCCAGTTCGGCCGAGCGGCGCAGCACCGCGCCGTCGCGGAACTGGCTGTCGAGCACGGCAAGATCGGCCTGATGCGAGGGTGCCAGGGGCTTGAAGAACTGGCCGCCGGGATGCAGCCGCTCGTCGGCCACGATGACGTCGGCGCCGGCAATCGCCAGCGAACGCGCCGCCGACAGTCCGGCCGGCCCCGCGCCCACCACCAGCACGTCGCAGGCGATCTCCTGCACCGGCTCCGGCGGCTCGGCCTTCACATCGGTCGGCTGGGTCGCCGCGGAACGGACGTCCATGCCGGCCTCGACCTTGGTCAGGCACGCGCGCTGGCTCGGGCGACCGTTGACTGTGACCAGGCAGTCGAAGCACACGCCCATGCCGCAGAACGGCCCGCGCGGCGCGCCGGAGCGGGCCTGCCGCACGGCGGTGACCTGGTCGGCGCCCAGAGCGGCGGCGATGGTCTCCCCCTCCAGCGCCCCGATCTCCCGTCCATTGAATGTGAAACGGACGGATGCGTTCGGCCGCAAGTCAGGGTGCTTCAAGCGCATGCCAAAAGGTCTACAATGACTTGAAGAGGATCGACATGAAGAAGTTTCGCGGCACCTATACCGTCCTGATCACCCCCTTTACCGACGACGGCAAGAAAGTCGATGTGGCGGCCCTGAAGCGCCTGGTCGACTTCCAGATCGCGGAGGGTATCCATGGCCTGATCCCGCTGGGCAGTACCGGCGAGTTCCTGAGCGTCACGCCGGACGAACGGCGCCTGATCGTCGAGACCGTGGTCAAGCAGGCGGCCGGTCGCGTGCCGGTACTGATCGGCACCGGCGCGGAATGGACCGACGAGGTGATACGCACCAGCCGGGAGGCCGAGCAGATGGGCGCCGACGGCGTGATGATCATCCCGCCGTTCTACAGCGTGCCGACCGACGACGAGCTCTACACCCACTACAAGAAGGTGTCGGACGCGATCGGCCTGCCGATCATGGTCTACAACAACCCCGCGACCGCGAACGTCGACATGCAGCCCGAGCTGATCGCGCGCATCGCCGAGATCCCGAACTGCCTCTACGTAAAGGAATCGACGCTCGATCCGACCCGTGTACGCGACATTATCCGACTCGCCGGCGACAAGATGACGGTGTTCGCGGGTGTGCTGGGCTACGAATCCTTCTGGCTCGGCGCCGAGGGCTGGGTCGCCGTCTGCTCCAACGTGATCCCGCGCTGGTCGGCCGATCTCTTCACCCTGGTGGCCGACAAGCGCGACATGGATGCAGCGCTCGCGCTCTACAACAAGATGACGCCGCTGCTGTGGTGGGTCGGCGGCCCGCGTTACGTCTCGGGCACCAAGGCCGCCTTCGAGATGATGGGCATGCCGATGGGCCTGCCGCGCGCCCCGCGCCTGCCTCTGCCCGAAGCGCAACGACCTGCCCTGCGCAAGGTGCTGCAGGAAATGGGCGTCCTGCCCGAGGAAAAGCTTCGCGCCAGGGCCTGAAGCCGGCGGCTGGACGCAACCCAGACATTGACTTCATATTGCTTATATCGCAATATCGGATCCGAGGCGCGTTCGCTTGCGCGCCTGAAGCGCGGGGGTCATCGGAGACGCCGGCTACGGGCCGGATGGAGGGTGGCGAGGGTTCGCCACGTCGGAGCGATGCATCGGGAGACCCTGGTGTGCGGCCCAACCGGTAGGACAGTTACCGAAAGTAACCGTTAGATTCCCGTCAGACTAACGGTCACCTTCGGTACCCCCCCAATATCTAGTGGTCGTCGCGCGCGAGTTGCTTGTTCTCGACCGCGCCGTAGGCTCGGCCGTAATAGGCCTCGATGCGGCGCTGCACAAAGTCCCAGCAGGTGGTCATGACGAGATAAAGAATCGCCACGACCATGAAGACTTCCAGCACCTGGAATTTCTGCTGCATCAGGATCTGGCCGCGCCGCAGCACCTCCTCCATGGAGATGACCGACGCAATCGACGTGGTCTTCAGCAGGCCGTTCACCGAATTTCCAAGCGGCGGGATGATCACCCGTAGCGCCTGCGGCAGCACCACCAGCCGGAAGATCGCATGGGGCTTCAGGCCCAAGGCACGGGCCGCCTCGGTCTGGCCCTTGGCGACGGACAGGATGCCGCCGCGCAGGATTTCCGACAGGTATGCGGCCTCGTTGAGCGCCAGCCCGAGAATCGCCGATTCGAGCACCGAGAATCGCACCAGCCCCAGTTGCGGCAGGCCGGTATAGATGATGATCAACTGCACCAGCAGCGGCGTGCCGCGGAAGACCCAGACATAGGTCTGCGCCGTGCGCGACAGCGCCTTGTGCCGGGAGAGCCTCATCACGGCCAGCAACAGGCCGAGCAGGCCGCCCAGCACCAGGGTGCTGAGCGTCAGCCCGATCGTCCACAGCGCGCCTTCCAGAAGGTAGAGATTGGTGAAGTAGCTCCAGAAGCCTTCCCAGTTCCAGACCTTCATGGGCCCCAGCCCTTCATGAATCGATGCCTAGGCCGGTCCGGGACCGCTGATGGCGAAGGCGCCCTCGGTCTTCAGCACGCCGTACTGGTCGAGCAGCTTGTCGTAGTAGCCGTCCTTCTTGAGATCGTTCAGCGTGCCGGCCACCGCCTCGGCCAGCGTCTTGTTGGCGAAGGCGAAGCAGGCGGTCTGCGGGAAGACGCCGGAGATCGCCCGGGTGAAGTCGCCGCGCTGCTGCATGAACATCGCCGTGGCGTCGATCGAGGTCGCGGCATCGGACTGGCCGGCACGCAGCGCCTGGAAGGCCTCGGCGAAATTGTTGAAGGTCATCACTGTCACGGGCTTGCCGCCCTTGTCCTGGATCATCTTGGCGACCTCGCGGGTGCGCCGCTCCTCGATGCCGCCCAGCTCGACGGAGATCTTCTTGCCGGCGAGGTCGTCGACCGTCTTGAGGCCGAGCGGATTGCCCTTGGCGGCGAGGAAGCTGATGGCGGCCTGCTCGTAGGGCACCATGTACATCAGCTTCGACCGCTCCTCGGTGAAGAAGATGCCGGTGTTGATCATGTCCCAGCGCTTGGCGGCGAGGCCCGGGATCATGGTGGCGAACTCGGTCCGGATGTATTCCGGCGTCAGGCCGAGCTTCTTGCAGCATTCGTTGGCGAGCTCGACCCGCATGCCCTTCAGCTCGCCCTTGTCGTCGACATACTGCAGCGGCGGCAGGGTCGGGTTGATCGACATGATCAGCGTGCCGGCCTTGATGATGTTCGGCGGCGCGATCTTGGGCTGGGCGCGTAGCGCTCCCGGCGCGACAGCGAGCGTCGAGGCGGCAAGGCCGGCCTTGAGCAGGCTGCGGCGGCGAATGATCGACTTTTTCATGGTGTTCCCCTTCCAGTTCCCCAATCGGATGCAAGTTTGACGCCGAATCGCCACCTTGTCCCGAGGCCTTTCAGCGGGCGCCGGACCAACCGTCGATAATCGAGGCCGCCACTCTTACCGCCCTGCGGTAGTCGTCGACATCGACCCATTCGTCGTGCAGCCCGTTCTGAGCCAGGTCGCCGGCCAGAGGCCCGAGCCCTACGGTGGGGATCGCCGCCTGGACGATCGGATTGCGAATGTCGCTCGCGGTGTGCAGTGGATTGACGTGCGGCGATTGCCCCGTCACCACTGCGATTGCACCGGACACCGTACGATAGAGCGGGCTGTCGAGCGGCACTTCGGCGCCGGAGATGCCGGCCACCCATTCGAGGCCCGCCTGTGGCAAGGCGCTTCGCACGACTCCTTCGACGGCGGCCTGCACTGCCGCCATGTCTTCCCTCGGCAGTAGGGTAAGCGCGCCTTCTGCCACGCCTTCAGGCGCCACACGATTGTGCGTGCCCGCCTGACCAACGCCGAGATGCGAGATCAGCAGATTTGCGGAGCGTTCGAGCAACGGATGTTTCAGGGATCGGGCACGCTCCTCGGCGAAGGCGCGCAGCCGGTCGACGACTTTGATCAGCGCATCGACAGGATTGTCGGCCTGGTGGGCGAACGCGAGATGGCTGATCTCGCTGGTGTCGGGAAGCCGGCCAGGCACCGTGAGACGAAAATCGAGCTGGCCCAGGCAGAATGCCTTGATCTCGCGCAGGCCGACGCCTGACTCGGCAGGATGACAATACACGGCAGCATCGGCTTTCAGCCCGCCATGCAGCAGCGCCGACACACCCCTCGCATGTCGCTTGCTGGGCGTGCTCGCCAGGATGATGTCGCCAGCCGGACGCGCACCCGACTCGAGCGCGAGCCGCAGCCCCTCGACCATCATCGCCACGCCGCAAAGATCGTCGGCCACGCCCCAGCCGTGAAGTCGGCCGGCATCGATCGCGCCGGCAAACGGATCGTGTACCCATCGATCGAGGCCGCTCAAGGGCTCGCCGTCGGGATGCGCGAAGAAGATGATGCTGCGGCCGCGGCCGCTGCCCTTGAGGGTCGCGACCACGCTCTCGCGCTCGCCGTCGACCATCGCGCGGCTGACGGCGAACTCACCCACCATCGGCACGTCGGCCGGCCGGTAGCGCACCGTCTCGACCTCGCAGCCGAGGCCGCACACGGCGTCGGCCACCAGACGCTGGACGGCTGCCTCGCCCTCGCGCTGCGCGCCAATCAACGTCTGCAGAAACGTGATGGAATCCGCCATTCAGATCATAACCCTCGCCAGCCGACGCTTCAGGATACGCATCAGGCTGAAGGTCGTGTAGTCGACCGGATCGCCGTCAGGCGCCACGTCGCGGCCGCCAACCTTCAGCATCGCCTTTCCGGGCGCGGCGTACACTTCGAGTTCGTGCGCGGTTTCGGAAATCGCGGGATCGGCGACCAGTTCAGCCTCGGTTCCGTCCAGGCCCAGCCCGGCCAAGGCGACGCCGACCGACGTGTTGAGATTGCCCGGCATCCTGCCCGCCACATCGCGCACGCTGCCGCGAAAGAAAACCTGTCGTTCCTTGATCGACGCCAAATCGGCCAACGCGGCGGCCGGCGTCAGGCGCCACATGGCAGGCGACTTGATCTGGCGATAGACGACCCTCCGCAGTCCCTCCTCGCGCGCCGTGGCCAGCAGATCGAGGGTGCCGATCGCGCCCGGCGCGATTTCCAGCCGCCCGCGCCCCGCCTCGGCGGCTGCGAGCAAGCGGCGTTCGACGGCGGGATCGGCAAGCGCGGTCAGCGACAGCGGGACGAGGTCGATCCCGGCCGCGAGCAGTTTCGGACCGTACTCGGCCAAGGCAGGTGCCGACGCGCACTCGATCGCGACGTCGGGCCGGGCGGCGATAAGCGCTTCGATCGTCGTGCAGGCCACCGGTTGCGCGACCGACCCCTGCCCTGGCCTCAGCAGAATCGCGGCCGCACCCGGCAGCAGCCGCTCCAGCCTTCTGCCGATACGCCCGAAGCCAATGATGCCCCAGCGCATCAGTTGGGAGCGACACAGTAGGGGAGACGCTCCGGCAGGGCGCAAGATCGCCGGGGGCAGTCGCGCTCCAAATCCATGGTCGGCCTCCCGGGCTCTAACGGAAGCGCGGCATCACCTTGGTCCAGAATGTCTCGATCGACTTCATCAGCTTCGGATGCGGCACGAGGGCATTGTAGGTATAGGCGAACACCCAGTCGACCGGTTGGCGCTTCTGCTGCACCTCCATGCCCTTCAGCACGGTGTCGACCGTGCCGACGCAGGCATAGCCCATCTGAATGATCTCATCCGGCGTCAGCATCTTGCCGGTCTTGGGATCGGTGACCCCCTTGCGGAAGCCGAACGGCTCGAACCAGGCGCGTCCGCTGAACTGGCCCGAGTCCTGCCACAGCGCCCTCGCCTCCTCGTCGGTGTCGCAGATGATGACGTCGCGCAGCACGCCGACACCTTGGCCCTTGGGCTTGCCAGAGACTTCGGAATAGACGCTGTAGAGCTTGTCCTCGAAGACCGGCAGCATCGGCGGCAGGATCGGCGTGACGCCTTCCTGTGCACAGAATCTCACGGTGCTTTCCGAGCTGGCGAAGGGCTGGAACAGCGGTGGGTGAGGCTTCTGCAAAGGCTTCGGAACCACGCCCACCGACTTCAGGATTCCGTTCTCCACGCCCTTGCCCCACTTCGCTGTGGTGTCGAGCGTCCATGGCGTCGGGCCGGCCGGCACCTTCCAGAACTTGCCGTCGACGGTCAGCATCTCCTCGGTCCAGCACTTCTTGACGATGCGGAAATTCTCCTCGAAGGCGAGGCGGTTGGCGTCGTCGATCTGGTCGTGCTGATGCGGCAGGGCACCGTGGATTCCGTGCGTCTGCTGCGCCATCACGTCGACCCAGCGGCGCTGATAGCCGCGGGCGAAACCCGCGTTGGCGCGGCCGCCCGTCATGTGGTCGAGCATGGCGATGTCTTCGGCGACACGGATCGGATTGGCCGCCGGCAGCACGATTCCGAGCTGGCCGACCCTGATCCGCTTGGTCTGCATCGCGAAGTAGAGGTCGAGCAGCACCGGGTTGTTCGAAAGCTCGAAGCCCTCGATGTGGAAGTGGTGCTCGGTGAAGCTCACCGAGTCGTAGCCCAGTTCGTCGCCGAGTTTGATCTGCTCGGTCAGCTCCTTCAGCATGCGCTGATAGAAGTGCGGGTTCATGCCCGCCATGCCCTGCTCGATCTCCGCGCGGCTGGCGATGCTGGGCAGGTAGAAGAGCGAGGCTTTCATTCGTTCCCTCCGGTTTTCAGGAGGGTGGCACGGTTCCCGGCCTGGGGTCGATGGGCAGCAGCTTGTGCAGACCCATCATCGTTTCGAACAGCGACGCGGCCCGTAGCAAAGCCGCCTCGCCGCGCGGCTTGCCGACCAGCTGCAGGCCGGTCGGTCGGCCGTAGGAATCGAAGCCGCACGGCACCGCGATCGCGGGACTGCCGGTCACCGTGATCGCCGAGTTGAGCGTCGAGCCCGACATGTAATTGTCGAGCTTCTTGCCGTTGATGGTGGCCGGCGCGCGCAAGTTGACGTCGAACGCCGCGGTCGGTGCGCTCGGGGTCACCAGCAGGTCGTACTTCTGGAAGAACTCGACCATGCGCCGGAACAGTGCCGCGCGCTCGCGCTCGGCCCAGGCGAGCTGGCTGGTGGTCTGCTTGAGGCCAAGCTCGGTGTTCCAGATGATGTCGGGCTTGATCTTGTCGCGGTGATCCTTGAGCTGCAGCTCGCGGTCGACGACGAACTGCTGGCTGCGCATCGCCATGAAGACCTCGTCCACCGGTCCGAAATCGGGCGTCGCTTCCTCGACGATGCAGCCCAGCTCCTCGAGACGGCGCGCCGCTTTGGTGCAGATCTCGCGGATTTCGTGGTCGAGTTCGAAACGGCCGCCGAAATCGGCGCTCCAGGCCACACGCTTGGGCATCACGGGATTGGCCACGGCCGCACTGAACGAGACCGCCGGCGCATCGAAGGTCAACGGGTCGTGCGGGCAGAAGCCCGCCATGGTGTCGAGGAACAGCGCGAGGTCCGGCACGTTGCGCGCCATCGGCCCCTGCACCGACTGCGGCGACCAGAGATTGTTCGAGGTGCCGCGCGTGACCCGGCCCGGCGACGGGCGAATACCGACCAGCGAGCAATAGGTGCCGGGCCGGCGCAGCGAGCCGCCATGATCGGAGCCGTGCGCCAGCCAGACCTCGCCGGTCGCGACCGACACCGCGCCGCCGCCGGTCGAGCCCCCGCAGGTCAGCGACGTGTTCCAGGGATTGCGGGTGCGGCCGAACACCTCGTTGAAGGTCGAGCCGCCGGCGCCGAACTCCGGCGTGTTCGACTTGCCCATGACGACGCCGCCCTTGCGCTCGATGCGTTCGACCAGCGGATGGGACTTCTCGGGCACGTGGTCGGCGAAGATCGGCGAGCCGTAGGTGGTGCGCACGCCCGCGACGTCGGTCAGGTCCTTGATCGACACCGGCAGACCGGCAAGCCAGCCCGCTTCGCCTTCCGCCTCGCGGCGCTTGCCGGCCATCAGCGCCTTGGCGTGGTCGCGGGCGCGATCGATACAGAGCGTCGGCATGGCGTTCACCGCGGGCTCGACCTCGGCCATGCGCCTCGCCGAGGCCTCGACCAGGTCGAGCGGACTGATCTCGCGCTTGGCGAGGCGCCTGACCGCCTCGACCGCCGTCAACCTGTAAAGCTCTTCACTCATGCGCCACTCCATCCGCAATCGACAAACCACCTTTGCCGGACTTGGTGGTTTTGCATATGGGATACTGCCCAGCGAGGACACATCAGAATGACTGACGCAGCCACGAGCAAGGCGGAAGGACCGCTGAGCGGATTGAAGGTCGTCGACATCTCGACGGTCGTGGCCGGCCCCTTCGCGGCCGGCCTGCTGGGCGACTACGGCGCCCACGTAATCAAGGTCGAGATGCCGGGTGCAGGCGACTCGCTCCGTGCACTCGCGCCGCACAAGGAGGGCGTGCCGTTGTGGTGGAAAGTCACCAACCGCAACAAGCGCGGCATCACGCTCGACCTGCGCCAGCGCGAGGGGCGCGAACTGTTCGGCCGCCTGATCGCCGGCGCCGACGTGCTGGTCGAGAATTTCCGGCCCGGCACGCTCGACGGCTGGGGCATCACCCGGGCCTGGCTGCAGGGCATCGCCCCGCGCCTCACCATTCTGCGCGTCACTGGCTTCGGCCAGGACGGTCCTTACGCCAAGCGCCCCGGCTTCGCGCGCATCTTCGAATCGATGAGCGGCTTTACCCAGATCTGCGGCGAGGAGGACGGCCGGCCGCTGCATCTCGGCTATCCGATCTCCGATGCGGTGGCGGGCCTGTTCGGCGCGACCGGCGTGCTGGCGGCCCTCGTCGATCTCGCCAGACACCCCGAGCGGCGAGGCCAGGAGATCGACTGCTCCGCCACCGAGGCGATGCTGCGCACCCTGGAATTCCTGGCGATCGAATACGATCAACTTGGCGCCGTGCGCACGCGCTCGGGGAATCGCAGCCAGTACGCCGCGCCCGGCAACGTCTACCAGACCGCCGACGGCAAGTGGGCGTCGATCGCCGCCTCAACGCAAAGCATCTTCGAGCGGCTGTGCACGGCGCTCAACCTGCGTGACCTGCTTCAGGATGAGCGCTTCGCCACCAACCCGGCGCGGGTCAGGAACTACAAGACGCTCGACGTCATCGTGGGCGGCGCGATCGCGCGACTCAACCTGGCCGAACTGCGTGAGAGCTTCGCCAAACACGAGGTCGGCTTCTCGCCGATCTACGACATCGCCGACGTCTTCGACGATCCGCAGATCCAGGCGCGCAAGGCAATCGTCACCGTGCCGGACAGCGAACTCGGCCAGGTGCGCATGCAGGGCGTTGTCCCGCGTTTCTCGGAGACCCCGGGTCGGGTGCGTCAGGCCGGTCCAGCCATCGGCGAACACAACACGGAAGTCTATGAAACGCTGGGACTGACACCGGCGGAACTCGACGCGCTCAAGGCGCGCAAGGTCATCTAGGGAGGATCGAATGCTAAGACGGCACTTCGCGGGACTGGCGCTCGCGACCATCGCGGTTCCCGCCTTCGCGCAGGGCGACAAGGTCACCCGGCTGGTAATCGGCTTTCCGGCCGGCCAGGCTACCGACGTGATCGCCCGCCTGCTCGCCGATGGGCTGAAGGGCGAACTCGGCGAGACGGTGATCGTCGACAACAAGCCCGGACAGGGCGGCAGCATTGCGCTGGGCCAGGTGGCACGCGCGGCGCCCGACGGCACGACCATGATCCTGGCGCCGCTGGCGTCGCTAGTGATCAATCCGCATCTCTACAAGAACGTCACCTACAACACCTTCACGAGCTTCGCCCCGGTGGCACGGGTCTGCGACCTGCCGCTCGTCCTCGTCGTGCATCCGTCGCTGCCGGTGAAGACGCTGCCCGAGCTGATTGCCTACGCGAAGGCCAATCCCGACAAGCTCAGCCACCCCTCCGCAGGAAACGGGACCTTGAGCCATGTCGTCATGGAGGACTTCAAGACCCGCGCCGGCATCCGCATTCTGCACGTGCCCTACCAGGGCAGCCCGCCGGCGATGAACGACCTCGTGGCCGGCAACGTGCAGGTCGCGATGGACACCGTCACGGTTACCAAGCCGCTCATCGACGCCGGTAAGCTGCGCCTGATCGCGGCCGGCACCCTGCAACGGCTGCCCGCCTTCCCCGACACCCCGACCATCGCCGAGCAGGGCTTTCCCGGCCTCGAGGCCGTGGCCTGGCTGGGCGTGCTGTTTCCGGCTCAGACTCCGGACGAACGCGTGAAGCGCCTGTCGGATGCCGTCGTAAAGGTGGTGAACGATCCCGCGATGCAGGAGAAGTTCAAGGCAGTCGGGACGTTGCCACGTACCATGCCCACGGCCGAGTTCGCCGCCTACCTCAGGACCGAGGATCAGCGCTGGAGCAAGGTGATCGCGAGTTCAAGCATCAAGACCGATTGATCCTGAGCTCCACGGGTTTGCCGTGCGGGGTCGAGCGATAGGCCTCGGCCCAGGCGTCCGTCCGCTGGTCGAGAGCCGTACGTTCGGTCAGGGACTTCGCGAGGCAGATCCGCTCGAGCGCAATGAGCCAGCGGCGATAGTAGTCGGAGCCGTCGTCAGGCCCCGCCTCGCGCAGGACCGAGGAAAAGGTCTCCACCCATTCCGGCCAGGTGAAGCGGCCGGCGTCGCAAAGCTGAACGGTCAGGGCGAACGCCTGCGCCTGCCACGGCTCGGCGAACACGGGGCCGTCGTTGTCGCGCGGCAGGCCAGGCAGACTCTCGAGCCGCTCAGACGGCTTCAAGATAGTCCTCCCACAGATCGACATAGACCGCGTCGGCCGGATTGGCCTCCTGGCCCCACAGCTCACGCGCCGCGAAGCGCACGGTGTAGAGGAACTGCGGGTTCTCGCCTGCGAAGCGCGCGTTCGAATCGGGGAACACATGGGCTCCGTGATGGCATTCGATGGTGCCGTGGCGTCCGCGCACGTAGCGCGGGAGACGTGTATGACTGATCGGATTGGTGTCGCGGGCACGCACTCTGGCGCCCGCCGCAAAGCGCGGCGTGGCGTTGGTCGCGCGCTCGGTTGGGCTGCCGGCGCGAATCGCGGGCATCACGCTGTCGGGCTTGAGCGGCGGCGTCGCCACCGGCACCGCGGGATCGCGCTTGCCCGTCTCGAGTTCGCGCTGGCTAATCAGCCCGGCCTGCAGCGCGAGCTTGATGGTCGAAGCGAACCACTTTTCGTAATAGGTCATGCGCAAATAGTCGGCGGGCGGCAGCGTCTCGATGCTGTAGCGGCCGGCATCGATGTTCCACTTCCGCCAGGCGCCCATCGCACGGCGCATCGCGAGCACTCGCGCCTCCCATCGTCCGTGGAAGACGGGCTCGTTGGCTTCGGGCTGCACCGGGCCGAAACCCTGCATGCCACCCATGTCGTGCACGCCGTTCATGGTGCGCCCACCTTGCCAATACCCACCTTCGCCGTACCGACCATGGCATCGCGCGTGATGAGATCGGCGAGCTGCTCTTCGGTCAGGCCCTCGGTGCCGGCCGGCCGCTCGGGCAGGACGAGGTAGCGGATTTCGGCGGTCGAGTCCCAGACCCGCACGGCGACCTTCTCCTCGAGCGATACGCCGAACTCGTTCAGCACGCCGCGCGGATCGATCACGGCGCGCGAGCGGTAGGCCGAGGATTTGTACCAGACCGGCGGCAGGCCAAGGACCGGCCACGGATAGCAGGAGCAAAGGGTGCAGACGACGAGGTTGTGGACCTGCGGCGTGTTCTCGACGACCACCATGTGCTCGCCCTGGGATCCCGAGTAGCCGAGCTCGGCAATGGCGGCCGTCGCATCCTTCAGCAGTCGCGCCTTGAAGGCGGGATCGGTCCAGGCCTTGGCGATCACGCGGGCGCCGTTGCGCGGGCCGATCCTGTTCTCGAAGGCATCGACGATGGCGTCGAGCGCCGCCGGATCGACCAATCCCTTCTCGACCAGCAGCGACTCCAGCGCCTTGACCCTGAGGACCGTGTCCTCAGGCACCTCCTGGCCGTGGTCATGACCATGGTCGTGCTGGTGATGACCTTTGGAATGCTCGTGGTTGTCAGCCATGACTCCTCCTACACCGCGAGGCGCGTCACATTCCGTCGCTTCTGGACGAGATAGAGCAGGCCCAGCAGCATCAGGTTAAGCAGGTCGAAGGCGAGCGCAAGCTGGAAGGCAGGCCGGTACGACAGGGTCGCATCGAACACCGCGCCGCCGATCCAGCCGCCGGCCGCCATGCCGGCCATGGCGAACAGCATTACCACGCCCAACCGCCAGCCGGCGATGTTGGCGCCGTAGAGCCGGCGCAGGATCAGCGCATAGCCCTGGACGATCGCGATGTAGGGAATGCCGTGGATCACCGACAGGGTGTAGATGCCCGCCAGACCCTGCACGAAGACATACCCGGTGAGCGACACGACCTGGATCAGCGAGCACAGGACGCTGACCTGCAACGCACCGATATGGTCAGACAGGCGTCCCATGGCGAAGGTCGCGGCCACCGCCATGAGCAGGATCAGCGCGATCGCCTCCGACCCCCGCGCCGGCGACAGGCCGAGATCTCCGCAGAACGCCACCAGGTGAACGAACGGCACCGACATTGCGGCACAGCAGCAGAACGCCGCCGCCGACAGCAGCGCCATCAATCCCCGCGACGACATCGGCAGGCCGGACAGGTTCTCCGGCGCCCGCACCGTCTTGGCACGCGCCACCGGCGAGGGACGGACATAGAAGGCGCAGAGGAAGAGCAGTGTGCCGGCCGTCACGCCATGGATGATCAGGGTCTCGCGCCAGCCGTGCCCGGGTAGCAGCCAGCGATAGACCTGCGGCCAGATGAATCCGGAGATTGCCGGCCCGACCGAGATGATCGACACGGCGATGCTGCGCTTCTTCTCGAACCAACCCTGGATGTTGTTCATCGCGGGTGTGAAGGTCGCGGCGTTGCCGAGGAATCCGAGCGGCAGGGCGTAGCCGAAATAAAGCATCAATTCGCCGCCGCTGGTCGCGAGGAAGACGCCTGCGACGATCGAGAGGCCGGCGATGAACAGCGGCACCCGCGGGCTGGTGCGGTCCGCCAGCCAGCCCATGAACACGCCGCCCATGCCCATGCAGAAGAAACCCAACATGTAGGCCATCGACGGCACGGCGCGGCGGTCGCCAAACTCGGCGGCGATCTCCTTGAGTGCCACCACCGGCAAGTAGATCGCGCCGCCGCCGAGCGCGATGCAGAACGCCGACAGGAAGGCAAGCCGCCAGGCGTAGGGGCTGTCGACTCCCGGCCGCGGCGCAGCGGCCACGCTCACTCGCGCGCCAGAACGGCTTCGGCCGCCTTCTGGGAGTCGAGCGCCTGGTCGTCGTCCATCAGCACGGTCACCTTGCGCAGCTTGCCGGTAAACTCGAACGGCGCCTCGTAATGCGACACCGGGCTGGAGCGGTCGCGGCCGATATCGAGGCCCGACCACGAGATGAAGCTAATGAAGCCGACCTGGGTTTCGAAACCGCCCGCCGCCTCGCCATCGATCAGCAGGGTGGCCGTATTGATGCCCTTGCTGCGCCGCATGCGCACACCGAGCCGCCGGTTGCCCGCCGGTAGCGCCCGATCGGAGACTGCAATGTGGTGCACTCCGCCGACATTCATGTCGTAGACGAGCCGGTTGTCCTTCACATAGAGCGAGTAGCCGCAAGTCATGTCCCCGTGCGCGATCAGCACCCCGCGCGTGGCAGCGCCGTCGACGCGCGCATCGGCCTCGATCGTGTAGCTGCGGCTCCTGACATCGGGCGCTACGTCGGTCGGCACATGCCCCATGCCGGCATGAAATACGAAGCGCTTGCGCGCGCCGTGAAAGCGCTGGGCGTTGTCGGCGAAGCGCGGCGCGAATCGATCGTCGAGCGGCAGCACCTGGCAGGCTTCCGCCTGC
>CAYZQZ010000033.1:0-5849 GCA_964480235.1 uncultured Reyranella sp.
GTTGATCATCGGCAGCAGGATGCGGTTGACGATGAAGGCCGGGAAATCCTCGGCATTGACCGGCTTCTTGTCGAGCTTGACCACCACTTCGCGGACGGTGCGGAAGGTCTCCTCCTCCGTCGCGATGCCGCGGATCAGCTCGACCAGGCCCATCAGCGGCACCGGGTTCATGAAGTGCATGCCCATGAACTTGCCGGGGCGGTCGGTGACCGACGCGAGACGCGTCACCGAGATCGACGAAGTGTTGGTCGCCAGCAGGACGTTCGGCGGCAGCCCCTCGCACACCTTCTTGAAGATCTCCCGCTTGATCTGCTCGTTCTCGGTCGCCGCCTCGACGACCAGGTCGCAGTCGGCGAACTGCTTGTAGTCGGTGCCGGTCGTGATGCGCTTCAGCGCCGAGTCCTTGTCCTCCGGCCGGATCATGCCGCGGCCGATCTGGCGGTCCATGTTGCGGCCGATGTTCTCGATGCCCGAATTGAGGTGAGGCTGGTCGACATCCATCAGCCGGATGTCGAAGCCCTTGAGGGCGCAGACATGGGCGATGCCGGAACCCATCTGTCCGGCACCGATGACACCGATGCGCTTGATCATGACGCGATACTCCGCGCTACTTCTTTTCCACAGCGGCCGTCAGCTCGGGCACGATCTGGAACAGATCGCCCACGATACCGTAGTCGGCCACCTGAAAGATCGGCGCTTCCTCGTCCTTGTTGATGGCAACGATGGTCTTGCTGTCCTTCATGCCGGCGAGATGCTGGATCGCGCCGGAGATGCCGACGGCAATGTAGAGGTCGGGCGCGACCACCTTGCCGGTCTGGCCGACCTGGTAGTCGTTCGGCACGAAGCCGGCATCGACCGCGGCACGGCTGGCGCCGACGCCGGCGCCCAGCTTGTCGGCCAGCGCCTCGATGATCTTGAAGTTCTCGCCCGAACCCATGCCGCGGCCGCCGGACACGACGATCTTGGCCGATGTGAGTTCCGGCCGCTCGCTCTTGGAGAGCTCGGCGCCGACATAGGAAGACAGGCCCTTGGCGCCCTCGCCGCCGATCGTCTCGACCGGAGCCGAGCCGCCCGTAGCGACTGCCTTGAAGTTGGTCGGGCGTACAGTGACGACCTTGACCTTGTCGGCCGACTGGACCGTCGCCATGGCGTTACCGGCGTAGATCGGCCGCACGAAGGTGTCGGGCGACACGACCTTGATCGCCTCGGAAACCTGCCCGACATCGAGCAGGGCCGCGACGCGCGGGGCGATGTTCTTGCCGACCGAGTCGGCGGCCATGACGACGTGGCTGTAGTTGGCGGCGAGCTTCACCACCAGCGGCGCGATGTCCTCTGCGAGCCAGTTGGCATAGGCCGCGTCCTCGGCATGCAGCACCTTGGTCACACCCTGAAGCGCGGCGGCCGACTTGGCGGCATCCCCGGCGTTCTGGCCGGCCACGAGAACATGCACGTCGGAGCCGATCTGCGTGGCGGCGGCGACGGCGTTGGCAACGTTGGCGCGAACGGCTTTGTTGTCGTGCGCGGCGACGACGAGAATGGCCATGGTCAGATCACTCCCGCTTCGTTCTTAAGCTTTTCGACCAGTTCGGCCACGGTCTTCACCTTGATGCCGGCCTTGCGCTTGGGCGGCTCCTCGACCTTCAGGGTCTTGAGTCGCGGCGCCACGTCGACGCCCAGCGCGTCCGGCGCCAGCGTCTCGATCGGCTTCTTCTTGGCCTTCATGATGTTGGGCAACGAGGCGTAGCGCGGCTCGTTGAGGCGCAGGTCGGTGGTGATCACCGCCGGCATCTTGATCTTGATGTTCTCGAGGCCACCGTCGACCTCGCGCTTCACCTCGACCGAACCGTCGGCGACGTTCAGCTTGTTGGCAAAGGTGCCCTGCGACCAGCCGAGCAGGGCGGCCAGCATCTGGCCGGTGGCGTTCGAATCGTCGTCGATCGCCTGCTTGCCCACGATCACCAGGCCGGGCTGTTCCTTATCGACCACGGCCTTCATCAGCTTGGCGACGGCCAGTGGCTGCAGTTCGGCATCGGTCTGAACGAGAATGCCTCGGTCGGCTCCCATGGCGAGCGCGGTGCGGATCGTCTCCTGGCACTGTGCGGGGCCGGCGGAAAAGGCGATGATCTCGGTCGCGGCGCCCTTCTCTTTCATGCGGATCGCCTCTTCCACGGCGATCTCATCGAAGGGATTCATGGACATCTTGACGTTCGCCGTCTCGACGCCCGTGTTGTCGGCCTTGACGCGAATCTTGACGTTGTAGTCGACGACCCGCTTGACCGCGACCAGCACTTTCATCGCGTATTTGCCTATAGGTGAGTTGCGGCCGGACCACCCGCCCGGCGAAGGGGATTTCGTGTAGGGCTGCTCAGCCAACCATGTCAAGGCTATGGCGCACTGCACAAAATCGCGGCGCGGAACATTTTTGCACTAATAATCAAATGGTTAGCGGGCCTGCCTCGTCCCACCAGGTACCCACAGAACGTCAGAAGAGCCGTTCCCGTTGAGCCGCCGCGCCAGCACGAAGAGATGGTCGGACAGGCGGTTGATGTAGGCGATCGCCTCGGGATTCACTCTCTTCCGGGTCGCGAGCTGGGTCATCTTGCGCTCGGCGCGGCGCGTCACGGTGCGCGCCAGATGAAGCCAGGCCGAGCCCATGCTGCCGCCGGGAAGCACGAAGGAGTTGAGCGGCGAGAGCTCGGCGTTCATCGCGTCGATCTCCTGCTCGAGCCGCTTCGTCTGTGCCGGCACGACGCGCAGCGCCTTCTGGCCGCGCCTGGTCCTGCCCATGACCGTGCAGAGATCGGCGCCGAGATCGAACAGGTCGTTCTGGATGCGCGACAACATCTCGTCGGCCTCGCCGGCGCCGATCGCCGCGCGCGCCAGGCCGATCACGGCGTTGGCCTCGTCGACCGTGCCGTAGGCCTCGACCCGCGCATCGTGCTTGGCGACCCGCTCGCCGCGGCCGAGCGAGGTTTTCCCCTTGTCGCCGCCCCTCGTATAGATGCGCGTCAGCTTGACCATTTTTCCGTCTCTCGGCGCTCAGCTCTTGGTCATCCACCACAGCAGGATCAGCACCAGGGTCAGGAGCTGCAGGCGCACCCGCCACCACATCAGCTTGTTGCTGCCGCGCGCGCGCTCGAGGCTGTCGGTCGGTCCCTTGGCCATGCTGATCAGGCCGGCGAAAAGTACGCCGAGGGTCGAAAGTCCCGAGATGATCACGAGAATGAAGAAGACGGTGTTGAGCGTCATGGCGGCACTCTACGCCTCATTGTGACGGCCGGCACCCCTTCGCGCACCCGACCAGGGACGCTGCGTGCTTGTGGCGCGCCGGCCGGTGGCACGGGCAAAGATTGCCTCGGCCGCCTGTTCACCCGACCAGAGGGCTGCATGCACCGTGCCGTATTCCACGGGCTCGGTCGCCTCGCCGGCAAAGAACACGCGGTTGCCCAGCGGCCGCGCATGGTCGTCGTGATCTTCAGGCGGACTGCCGATCGCGGGATATGAATAACCACCCCGCGTCCAGGGGTCGCTCAGCCAGCGCGGAAAGACCATCGCTTCGGGCTCCGGCACCTTGTTGCCACCGAACATGCGGCGCAGCGAGGCGAGTGCCGCCTCCTTCACCTCCTCGTCGCTCAGCTGGCGGTCGTAGCGCACCGCCGTGTGGCCGTTGGCGAAGCTCAGCAGAATCGGCAAGCCGGACTCCTCCGTGTGCGACACGAACGTGTTGAACGTGCCGCGCTTGTCGGGCGCCTCGGGCAGACGGCCGAACCACTTGGAGTCCTCGGGCCAGAAGACGTGCGGGAAGCGGAGATAGATCTTGGCCAGCACGCCGGCGCCGTAGCCCAGGCGTCCGATGGCCTGCTGCTGCGCCACCGGCGGCGCCGGATCGATCCGGAAGCCGCCGTCGCGCAGCAGCCCGACCGGCAGAGTGACGACCGCGCGCTCGGCTTCGATGCGCTCACCGCTCTTCAGGGTCGCGCTCACACCCTTGTCGCTCCAGGCGAGCGCGACCGCGGGAGAGTTCAACCGGACATCGAGCCCGCGCGCCGCATCGTCGATCAGCTGATGAAAGCCGCCCTTGGGCTGGGCATTGCCGTCCAGGCCCTCGGTCGGGAACCATTCTTCGGCGGCGAGCTGGTCCCAGACCGAGCCGTTCACGCCTTCGCTCATCTCGATATAGGTCGCGACCACAAGCCGGTCGACTTCCGGCAGCCATTTCGCGCGCAGCAGCGGCTCGACGGCATCTTTGACCGAGACCGAGCGCGGGCCACGCACGTTCGTCAGGAACTTGCTCTTCCAGCTCGCGAAGGCGATCGCCGTGTTGAACGCGGCCGCCCCCATGAAGGCCTTGCGCCGCTGCGCCGCGCGCGTCGGCGCCGAGGCACGCTCGTCGATCAGCAAGCGGTCGGCTTCCGAGCTGATCAATTCGATGCCGAGCTTGCCGCACCACAGCGCAAGCGGATTGCCCTCCACGCCGTGGACCCACGAGCCGCCAAGATCGACCGGCGCGCCGATGCGCTCGTCGGTCCACACTCTTCCACCAAGACGGTCCCGCGCTTCCAGCACCGTGACCTTGAAGCCCGAGTCATGCAGCAGGCGCGCGGCGACCAGGCCCGCCATGCCGGCGCCGATCACCACCACGCGTTCGCCGTTGCCGCCCCCCATCGACCAGGAGGAGGTGGCGTTCCCGGGCGCGGTCATCCGCGCACCAGGTCGGGCAGCTGCTTCATGTCGGCGAACAGGAACGCCCCCGCCCCGGCCAGCGCGTCGCGATCGGTGTACGGCGCGCCGACATATCCCAGCACCCGCATGCCGGCGGACTTCGCCGCCTGCACACCCGGCACCGAATCCTCGACCACTACGCAGTCGAACGGCTGCTCGTTCATCTCGATCGCGGCCTTGAGGAACAGGTCGGGGAACGGCTTGCCGCGCTTGACCTGGCTGGCGCTGAAGATGCGGCCCTCGAAGCGCGGCCTGAGCCCGGTGACGCCGAGCGACACGTCCATCTTGTAGAAACCGCCCGAACTCGCGACGCAGGTCGCGACGCCCAGCGCTTCGATGGCATCGATCGCGGCCGCCACCCCGGCGACCGGCTTGAGCGGCGCCTCCTTGAAACTCCGGAGCGTCTCGGCCTGCAGGTGTTCGACGAAATCGTCCGGCAGCTTACGGCCGAGGATTCCTTCGACGATCTCCACGCACGACTTCATGGAGCGGCCCATCAGTCGCCGCATCGTCTCCTCGACCGACCAGTCGAGGCCCTCGCGCCGGAGCGCGCGGGCAAAACACGTATTCGAGAGCGGCTCGCTGTCGACCAGCACGCCGTCGCAATCGAAGATTACAAGCACACGGTGCTTGTATCAGAACGGCCCGCTATCAGTAAGGTTTGTCGCCGGCGACCGTGACCCGGTTACCGCTGCGGGTGTGCGGCCAGTAGTCCCACATGGCGCGGTGCTGGACGCAGCGATTGTCCCAGAAGGCGATGGAATTTTCCTGCCAGCGGAAACGGCACTGGAACAGCGGGTTCTCCATGTGCTCGTAGAGGTAACGCAGGATGCCGTCGCTCTCGTCGCGCGGCACGCCGATCAGGTGGCGCGTGAAGCCGCGATTGACGTAGAGCGCTTTCTTGCGCGTCACCGGATGGGAGCGCACCACCGGATGCTCGGCATGCGGATACTCCGGCTTGTCCTGGACGCCGTAGTTCTTGTAGAGGCCGCGATAGACAGACTCGCCGTCGTGGAACGCAGTCAGGCCTTCGAGATACGCTTTCATGCGATCCGACAGCGCCTCGTAGGCAGCGTACATGTTGGCGAACAGCGTGTCGCCGCCCTTGGGCGGGCACTTCTTGATGT
>CAYZQZ010000033.1:5949-18205 GCA_964480235.1 uncultured Reyranella sp.
GCGTACATGTTGGCGAACAGCGTGTCGCCGCCCTTGGGCGGGCACTTCTTGATGTACAGGATCGAGCCCATCGGTGGCTCGACGTCGCAGCTCACGTCGGTGTGCCAGCCCTCGCCGTTGGCGCGCGGACTGTCCTTGTCGGCGTGGATGATCATCAGCTCCGGCAGGCCCTTCTCGTGCGGCGCCGCCGGATGAACGTGGAGATTGCCGAACAGCCGGCCGAACGCCAGATGCTGGTCCGGCGTGATGTGCTGATCGCGAAAGAAGATCACGCAATTCTCGGCCAGCGCACGATGGACCTCGTCCTGCTGGCGATTGGAAAGGGGCTTGCTGAGATCGATATTGCCGACCTCCGCTCCGATCACCGGCGTCACCTTGTCGACGGTGATGGTCTCGAAGGGCGCACCCTCCTCGACGACGTGGCGGATCCGGGGACCCTTGTTGCCGCGCAGCGATCCTTGCATGGCTCTCTCCTACTCGAGCTTGATGTTGGCACGCCGGATGATGCTTCCCCAGCGCTCTTTCTCCGATACAGCGAAGACCGCAAAGTCCTTCGGGCTCATCAGCCTGGGCGCTCCACCCAGTTGCTCGAGCCGCGCCAGCACCTTGGGATCGGCGGCGGCCAGATGCATGTCGGCATTGACCTTGTCCACGATCTCCGCCGGCGTGCCCTTGGGAGCGTACCAGGCGGTCCACGTCGTGAGCAGTACCTCCGGAAATCCCGCTTCCTTTGCCGTCGGCAGGTCCGGCAGCAGCGAGTAGCGCTCGGTGTCGGTCACGAACAGCCCCTTCAACGCTCCACGCTCGATGGCGATCTTGGCATTCACGGTGTCGATCATCATGAAGCTGAGCAGCCCGTTCTGAAGATCGGGAATCGCCTGCGGATTGCTCTTGTAGCCGATGTATGTCGCTTCGACGCCGGCCGAAAGCTTGTAGAGCTCGGATGCCACGCGGGCTGGCAATGCGCCGGCCCCGAAATTGTTCCTGCCCGCCGTGGCCTTCAATCTTGCCGTCAGCTCCGTGGCGCTGCCGATCGGGCTCTTGGCATCGACCAGCAACACGAAGGGCGAGGTGCCCATGCGTGTGATCGGCGCAAAATCGGCAATCGGATCGTAGGGCAGCTTGTCGTACAGCGCCGGATTGACCGCCTGCGTCATCGCCGAGGTGGCGAACAGCGTCAGCCCGTCGGGCCTGGCGCGCGCCACAGATTCGGCGGCCGGGATGCCGTTGCCGCCGCCCTTGTTGTCGACGACCACCGGCTGCTCCCACATCTCGGCAAGCTTCTCGGCATAAATGCGCGCGCTGATGTCGGTCGCGGCTCCGGCCGGGAAAGGCACCACGACGGTCACCCTTCCCGACGGGTACTTCTGCGCGCGCGCAATCCCGGGCGCCGCCAGGCAGCCACCCGCCGCCGCCAGAACCCGCCGCCGGCCGATCATGTTTCCTCGCCACTTCATTGTTGATGAAGGATACGCCCGGCGGCCGGAGAAAGCGCGGGCCTCGTCGACAAATTCCATAATACGGAATAGCCTCGCCCCAATGATAGAACCCGTGGCCCGCAGTTTCGCGCTCCTGGAGGCTCTGAGTCGTCGCCCGCGAGGCACGATCTCGGCGCTCGCCGGCGAAACCGGGCTGCCTCCGCCCACTGTGGTGCGTTTGCTCAAGACCCTCGCCGAGTTGGGCTATGCCACCCAGGTCTCGCGCGACGCGGGGTATCGGCTGACCGACAAGGTGCTCGGGCTTGCCCAGGGCATCCGTTTCGTCGATCACCTGGTCGACACCGCCGCCCCGCACATGAGCCGCTTCACCCGGAAATACGGCTGGCCCCTCTATCTCGGTACGATCAGCGAACGCGCCATCACCATCCGACATTCGACGGCGGCCGAGAGTCCGCTCTCGTTCGAGCGCGCGGCGCTGCAGAAGAAGAGCCCGATCCTGTCGAGTGCACTGGGCCGCGCCTGGCTCGCCTTCTGCTCCAGCGAGGAGCGACGCTCGGTCCTGAAGCATCTCGACGTGAAGTCCGATCCAAGACTTGCGGCGGCCTTCGCGAAGATCCGCCACGACGGCTATGCCTTCACCGTAGTGCCCCGCCCGGGACGGCTGCAGGGGATCGGTGTTGCGATTCGCGACGGCGAGCGTGTGATGGGTTGCATCTCGATGCGATTCATCCGCTCGGCGATGAGCGAGAGCGAAGCCGGCGCACGCTATGGCGCAGCGCTCAACGCGATGGCCGATGCTATCGCCATGGACGCCGCGCGCTAGCTTCCGCCACTATGCCTCCCACAAGAACGGGAGGAATCATGCCGAGCTTCGATTCGATCGCCACGCAAACCGTGCGCAAGGCGGAGCATCTCGAACCGTCCTTCGTCCACGCGGCAGACATCGAAGCGGCTGCGAAGAAGCTGAAGGCGCGCCGGAAGAAGCCGAACATCCTGATCTTCCTGATGGACGATGTCGGCTGGGGGGACTTCGGCTGCTACGGGGGCGGTGTCGCGGTCGGCGCGCCGACTCCCAACTTCGACAAGCTCGCGCGCCGTGGCCTGCAACTCACCTCATGCTACTCCGAGCCGTCGTGCTCGCCCTCCCGCGCGACGCTGCACACCGGCCGCGTGCCCAACCGGCACGGTCTGCACCGGCCGCCGATGTACGGCGAGCCGGGCGGCCTGCAGGGCGAGATCACGCTGCCGCAGCTGCTCAGCCAGGCCGGTTACACCACACAGGCCGTCGGCAAGTGGCATATCGGCGAAAACATCGAGAGCCAGCCGCAGAATGTCGGCTACGACGATTTCTATGGCTTCCTTTCGGTGTCGGACATGTACACCGAGTGGCGCGACCCGCATTTCTTCCCGGAGATCGTCTACTCCGACGCCCGCACGGAGTGGGTGAAGAACATGCCGTTCAACCGCTGCTTCGTGCACGCGAAGAAGGGACAGGAAGCGACCAACGTCGAGGAGGTGACAATTCCCGTCCTGTCGCTGCTCGACGAGAAGTGGTGCCAGTACTCGGAGAACTTCATCAAACAGCAGGCGAACAGCGACAAGCCCTGGCTGCTCTACCACTGCACCCGCGGCGCGCACTTCGACAACTACCCGCACGAGAAGTATCTCGGCGCCTCGCCGGCCAAGCACCCCTACAAGGACACCCTGCTCGAACTCGATGCGATCATGGGCCGGCTGGTCGACGCCCTGAGCGCATCGGGACAGCTCGAGGACACGCTGATCTTCGTGTCGTCCGACAACGGCCCGCACATGGAGACGTGGCCGGACTCGGCCTTCACGCCGTTCCGCTGCGCCAAGGGCTCGACCTGGGAAGGCGGCGTGCGCGTGCCGGGCCTGATGTGCTGGCCGGGCACGATCGAAGCGGGTCGGCAGAGCGACGGGTTGTTCGACTTCAACGACATCCTGCCGACGGCACTCGGTCTCGCCGGCGCGCCGGAACTGCTGCCGGCCGACCGCTACATCGACGGCATCGACCAGACCTCGTTCCTGCTGGCGCCTGACGGCTTGTCGAACCGGAAGTTCCACTACTACTGGCTCAGTCAGACCTTCTCGGCGATGCGCTGCGGCGAATACAAAATGGTGCTGTCGGCAATCGACGACTCGCCGACGGATGCGCACGGCGTCGGCGGCTTCACGGGAACGCTGGATCGCTTCGCCTATCCGCGGCTCTACAATCTCTATCTCGACCCGAAAGAGCAGCACAATTACCTGACGCGCAAGCTCGCCTACATAGAGGCCTTCCAGCTCGGCATGCGCACCCATCTCGGGACCTTCCGAAAGTATCCGCCGAAGAAGGTCATGGGCGTGAAAGTGGCCGACAAGCGCGCCGGGAATTCATAACTTCGGGGAATGACCTCGCGGGCGGAATGAATTGTCCGCCCCTTCCCCGCTCCGTCATGATGGTCGGAACCGGGGGAGGAACGGGCAAATGGCGGCAAAGGACTACGCCGGCAGGAGCGTGGCCGAGATCGTGGGCGCCGTAGCAAGCGGCGGCACGTCGGCGCGCGATATTCTCGAGGGCGTGCTCGAGCGCTGCGCGCGGGCCGCGCCCTTCAACCCCATCGCCACGCTCGACGCCGAGGGCGCCCGCGCCACGGCCGATGCGCTCGACGGCCGGCGCAAGGCCGGCGGTGCGCTGGGCAAGCTGGCGGGCGTGCCGGTCTCGGCAAAGGACCTGATCCTCACCAGGGGCGTGCGCACCGCTTTCGCCTCGATCACGATGAAGGACAATGTGCCGGCCGAGGATGCGAGCGCCATAGGCCAGTGGCGCGCCGCCGATGCCGTCCTGTTCGCCAAGACCACGACGCCGGAATATGGCCACAAGGTGCTGACCGACAGCCCGCTACACGGCATCACGCGCAATCCGTGGAACCGCGAGCACACTTCAGGCGGCTCGAGCGGCGGCGCTGCGGTGTCGATTGCGTTGGGTCTCGGGCCAATCGCCATGACCACCGACGGTGCAGGCTCGGGTCGCATTCCTGCCGCATGCTGCGGCGTATACGGCCTGAAGGCGACGCTCGGCCGGGTGCCGCACGAGGTGCCGGCCGACCAGTTCGGCCAGCTCACCTATCTCGGCGTCATGGCGCGCCACCCCGCCGATCTCGGCGCCGGCCTCGCCTCGATGAGCCGCAGTCACTCGGAAGATCCCTGGAGCCTGCATGTCGGCCGCGAGCCCTTCGCCTGGCCGGCCCCGCGACCGGGCCACGCGATCGCAGGCAAGCGCATCACCGTGATCCGCCGCATGACCGGCGGCTATCTCCATCCCGACAGCGAGGCGCGCCTCGACGAAGCAGTCGTCTTCCTCGAAAAGAACGGCGCGCGCATCACCGAGTTCGACGGCCGTCAGATCGACTGGAAACTCCATGTCGCGCGCCTGATCCTGCGCGCCAACCAGATCACCCGCTTCGGCGACCTGCTGAAGAGCCGACGCAACGATCTCGACCCCTCCTTCGCCAAGACCCTGGAGGAAGGCGCCGCCATCGACATCGCGACTCTTCGCCAGGCACTGCTCGACCGCACGTCTGTGTTCAAGGCGACGCAACGGCTGTTCGCCAATGCCGATTTGCTGCTGACGCCCACGGTTGCCAGTCCCGCGCCACCGGCCACGCAGAATCAGTTCGCGCCGCTGGTGGTCGACGGCAGGGAGATCGGCGATCTCCGGTCGGCTTGGTACACCTACACCATCCCGACCAACATGACCGGCCATCCGGCGATCAGCATCCCATTCGGCCAGTCGAAGGCCGGCTTGCCGATCGGCATCCATTTCGTGGCGCCGTGGTACGAAGAGGCCGCCCTGATCGCGCTTGCCCAGGCATTCGACGATCATACGCACGCCTCGGCGCAGTTCCCGCTGGGTTTCGAACCCGCCTCTGCATCCGCCTAGGCCCAACCTCTCGCCCGGAGATGAGATTTCACCGCCTCGAGAAAGGCATCGGCCAGCAGGCTCGGCTTGCGGTAGCGCGGCCGCATGGCGCGGAAGAGGTAACGGATCTTGGGCTCGAACGGCACGATGGCGATGCCGCTCTTCTCGTAATCCCGTGCGGTGAAGGGCTCTACGATCGACACGCCGACCCCGCGCGCCGCGAGCGCACAGGCCTCGGCCGAGGAATAGACGTCGATCTGGGTGCGCCGCTCGATGCGATCCTGTTCGAAGGCGGCGTCGATCAGGTGACGCATGCGCCCGTCGAGCGGGAACGAGAGGAACCGCTCACCGCGCAGGTCGGCCGGCCGGATCAATTTGCGCCGCGCCAGTCGGTGCTCGCGCGGAAGCACGCAGACCGCCGCCGCCCGGCTCAGTTCCTCGGTCACCATCGAAGGATGCTCGAACGGCATCATGGAGAAGCCGAGATCGAGCTGCTGATCGACCATCTTCTGGTTGATGTAGGTCGAGCTGCGGACATGGAACACGACATGCGCCTGGGCATGTTTCTTCAGGAACGCCGCCAGCACGTCGGGCAAGACGGTGCGCCCGAGCGCCGGCGTCGAGTAGATGTACAGGTCGCCGATCTGCCGCTCGCGGATCTCGCGCGCGATGTCGCTCAGCCGCTCCAGCCCGTGATAGAGCCGCGCCACCTCGGCGGCGAGCAGCCGGGCCTCGCTGGTCGGCGCCAGCCGGCGCTTGATCCGCGTGAACAGCGGATAGCCGATCTCGGCTTCCAGCCCCGCCAGGATCTTGCTGACCGCAGGCTGCGACACACCCAGCCGATCCGCCGCTGCCGTCACGGTGCCGCGCTCCATGGTGGCGCGGAAGACTTCCAGCTGGCGCTGAGTGATCATCATAACCTCCGGGAATTGATGCCCAAGGACATGACCTCGAACAATGGCGGCGCGCGATGAGCGCGTCCATCCTCGCGAACGACTTCAAGGAAGAGCCGTACTGGTGGGAGGCGTTCCGGCCGCAGGCCATCGCGGCAGTCTCGCTGCCGGCGCGTACCGATGTCGTGGTGGTCGGCGGCGGATATGCCGGTCTCTCGGCCGCGCGTGCCCTGGCCGATGGCGGCGTCCAGAGCGTGGTGCTGGAGGCCGGCGATTTCGGATCGGGAGCCAGCACGCGAAGCGGCGGCGCGATCAGCGCCGGCATCAGCGTCGGCAAGAGTTTTACGGGCAAGGCGCTCGCTTACCCGCCCGATCTCCTGAAGGATGTCGTCGGCTCCGCTATAGATGCCTACCGCGCCCTGTTCGCCCTGGTCGCCGACGAGAAGATCGAATGCCATCTCGAACAGCGCGGCCGCTTCCTAGGTGCCTGCGCGGCCTCGCACTATGACGGGCTCAGGCAGCGCTACGACCGCCTCGTGGCGGGCGGCGCCGGCGATTGCCGGCTGGTGACGCGCGCCGAGCAGCGCCAGGAAATCGGCAGCGATTTCTATCATGGCGGTCTTGCCTTCGAGAACGCGGGCAAGCTGCATCCCGCCCTGTTCTACGGTGGCCTGCTGGCGGCCGTGCGCCGGCGCAATTCCATCACCCTCGCCGGCGGCTGCCGCGCCACCGGCCTGTCGCGCGACGGAGACGGTTTCAGGGTCGCCACGAGCCAGGGCGAGATCCGCGCCCGCCATGTCGTGATCGCGACCAACGGCTATACCGGCGCGGTGACGCCTGCCCTGCAGCGAAGGGTCGTGCCGATCGCCAGCCACATCATCGCCACCGAGGAACTGCCGCCGGGGCTGGCGCAGAAACTCTGCCCGAAGGGCCGCACCTTCTCCGAAACGCGCCGGGTACTGCACTATTACCGCCTGTCGCCGGACGGCCGGCGCGTGATCTTCGGTGGTCGCGCCCGCTTCACCGAAATCCCCGGCGAACTGCGCGCGCACCTGCTGCACAAGGCGCTGGTCGAGCGCATGCCCGAGTTGGCCGATATCAAGGTGACGCACGCCTGGCAGGGCAACGTCGCCTTCACCTACGACGCGCTGCCTCATGCCGGCGAACTCGACGGCCTGCATTTCGTGCTGGGCTGCAACGGGTCGGGCGTGTCGATGATGCCCTATCTGGGCGACGCCATAGGCCGTGCGCTGGCGGGCCGTCTGCATGGCAAGCTGCCGTTCGGCGAGGCCCCGCTGCCTGCGATCCCGCTCTACTCCGGCAAACCATGGTTCCTGCCGGCGATCGGCGGCGCCTTCCGCGCCCTCGACTGGTACGACGAAAGAGTTCGATGACCGCCCAATATTTCTCCCCGACCTATGGTCGCGCCCGGGCGCGTTTTCTGGATGCCGCCCGCCAACGCGGCGCCCGGCTCGAACACCATGTTCATCCGCTGAAGGGCGCCGAGGGCGAGGAACTCGCGATCGACACCGCCCTGATCGGTGACCCGGCGGCGAAGGCGCTGTTGCTCGCAAGCTCGGGCACGCACGGGCCGGAAGGCTTCGCCGGGTCGGCTTGCCAGCTCGCCCTGCTCGGCGACGAACTGCTGGGCCGCGCCACCGAGCGTGGCCTCGCGGTACTGCTGGTGCATGCCGTCAATCCGTTCGGCTTCTCGCACCTAAAGCGCACCAACGAAGACAACATCGATCTCAACCGCAACTTCAACGACTTCTCCAAGCCCTACCCGGCCAACGCGGTCTATGAAAGCGTGCACAAGGCGCTGGTGCCCGACCACTGGCCACCGACCGAGGCCGACGTGGCCCGGCTTTCCGAGGCGATGGCCGGAGTCGCCGGCCAGACCAATCCGGGCGTCTCCAGTGGCCAGGCCGTCCATTCCGACGGCCTGTTCTATGCCGGCACCGCACCGTCCTTCAGCAACCGGACCATCCGCGCGATCCTGCAGCGCCACGGCCGCGCCTGCCGGCAACTGGCCTGGATCGACATCCATACCGGCCTCGGGCCCTACGGCCATGGCGAGAAGATTTTCGGGGCGCATCCGGAACCGACGATGCGCCGCGCCCTCTCGTGGTGGGGCCGCGACCTCGTCGCCAGCACGCAAAAAGAATCGGTGTCGCCACGCACCGTCGGCCACATCACCTACAGCGCCTTTCAGGAATGTCCGCAGGCGAGCCTGACGCCGATGACACTCGAGTACGGCACTCTGCCCAATGTGCAGGTTCGACGCGCGTTACGCGGCGAAGCCTGGCTGGCCGGCCATCCCGATGCGCCGGCAGAACTCGCCAGGAGCATCCGCCACGCCGTGCGCGATGCCTTCTTCGTCGATGCCGACGACTGGAAGGGCATGATTCTCGGCCAGTTCCGTGCGCTGGCACTGCAGACCATCAACGGCCTCGCGGCCGAAATCGCCAAGGGAGACGTCCCATGAAGCTTCGTCCTGTACTGGCCCTGCTGGCATCGATACTCGCCGCGGGGCCTGCGCTGGCACAGTCCACGCTCAAGATCGTCATGCACTCCGACCTCAAGGTGATCGACCCGATCTGGGCCTCGGCGCAGATCAGCCGGACACACGGCTACATGGTCTACGACACGCTGTTCGGACTCGATGCCGAACTGAAGCCGCAGCCTCAGATGGTCGGCGCGTGGAACGTCGACGCGGCCGGGCTGGTCTACATCTTCCAGCTGCGCGACGGGCTCGCCTGGCACGACGGCACGCCGGTGACGGCCGAGGATTGCATCGTGTCGCTGAAACGCTGGGGCAGCCGCGATGTGATGGGCCTGAAACTCTTTTCCTATATCAAGGAGCTGAGCGCACCGAACGACAACACCATTCGCATGGAACTCAAGCAACCCTACGGCATGGTGCTCGACTCGCTGGCCAAACCTGCCGGGATCGTGCCCTTCATGATGCCCAAGCGGATTGCCGAAGTGCCGGCCACGCAGCAGATCAAGGATCCGACCGGCTCCGGCCCGTTCATCTTCAAGGCCGACGAGTGGCGCCCGGGCGAGAAGGTCGTCTACGTCAGAAATCCGAAATACGTGCCGCGGCCCGAGCCGGCCCAGAACTTTGCTGGCGGCAAAGTGGTGAAGGTCGACCGGGTGGAGTGGCCGTCGATCGCCGATCCGCAGACAGCGGTGAGCGCGCTGGGCAGCGGCGAGATCGATGCCGTCGAATCGGTGTCGCACGACCTGCTGCCACTGCTGCAGAACAAGAAGGGCATCGAGCTGGCGCGCGGCGCCTATGCCAGCCAGTACGCGATGCGGCCCAACTGGCTGCACCCGCCGTTCAACAACGAGAAGATGCGCCAGGCGCTGGGCTACATGATCGACCAGAAGGAGTACCTGACGGCCGCAGTAGGCGATCCCGACTTCTGGCGGCTGTGCAAGGCCTATTATGGTTGCGGCACACCGCTGGCGTCCGACGCCGGCACGCAGGGCATGCTGGAGGGCAACCTCGCCCGCGCCCGCGAATTGGTGAAGGAATCCGGTTACGACGGCCGCCCCGTCGTGCTGCTGCAGATCACCGACATCTCCGTGCTCGCCAATCTCGCGCCAGTGGCCAAGGCCCAGCTGGAGCGCATTGGCATCAAGGTCGACATGCGCCCGGCCGACTGGCAGTCGCATCTCGCGCGCGTGCTGCGCAAGGAACCGCCCGAGGATCGCGGCTGGAACCTCACGCTCTCGAGCACCGGCGTGATCGACCTGGTCAACCCGCTGACCTCGCTGTTCCTCAACGCCGCCTGCGAGAAGGCCTCGGCCGGCTGGCCGTGCGATCCCGAGACCGAGAAGCTGCGCGACGAGTTCGCGCGCGAACCTGATGCCGCCAGGCGCAAGGCGATTGCCGAGCAGATCCAGGTCCGTGCGGCGCAAACCGGCCTCTACTACCCGCTGGGCGAATGGTTCAGCGCCTCGGCCGTCAGTACGCGGACCAAGGGCTGGCTGCGCCCGCCGTCAGCCAGCGTGTTCTGGGGTGTCGAACGCCAGTAAAGCGCTCAGCTTTCAAAGGCGACGTAACCTTCGGGACTGATTCGCCAAGCCGGATTCCAGGCGATCTCCCAAGTATGATCATCGGGATCGGCAACGTAGCCTCGCATCCCGCCGTATGGCGGCGCGTCGGCGGCACGCAGCAGTTTGCCGCCGTTCTGCACGAGCCGGTCGAGCGTCGGCTGTACGTCCGCAGCCGACGTGACATTGTGAGCCACGCTGAAACGACCCGGACCACCGTTGAGCTTTCGCCTGACGTCGGCTTGCAGTGCCGACTCGAGCCAGGTGCCGAGCATCAGGCCGTTCATCTGATAGAAGACGATTTCGGGCGCATCCAGGACAGGCTTCCAGCCGAAGCCGTCGACATAGAACCGCTTGGAACGCGCGAGATCCGCGACGCCGAGCGTGATGACCGAGATTTGCTGCTGCACGCCACGCTCCCTTGTTCGCCCGAGCAGAATGCATCGACCGATCAGGTCGTGGGGCTCGGCGCACGCCAGACAGAACACCCAACGATGGGAGCGGCCGGACTAAACCTACCGGTCCGTCTTCTCCGACACCCAGACGCCAGGTTGCGTGCGCCCCCCCTTCAAGGGGACTTCAGTTGCGCCCCTCTATAAGCCCGCGGCAGACGACCTGGGCCTGGATCTCGGCGGCGCCCTCGAAGATGTTGAGGATGCGGGCATCGCACAGAACGCGGCTCACCGGGTATTCTTGGGCATAGCCGTTGCCGCCGTGCACCTGTAGGGCGTTGTCGGCGTTGCTCCACGCCACCCGCGCCGCGAGAAGCTTGGCCATGCCGGCCTCGATGTCGCAGCGCCGGTCGGAGTCCTTCTGGCGCGCGGCGAAATAGGTGAGCTGACGGGCAATCATGGTCTCGACCGCCATCCAGGCGATCTTGCCCGCGACGCGCGAGAACGCATAGAGCGGCTTGGCGAACTGGATGCGCTCCTTGGCATAGCGCAGTCCCAGCTCGAGTGCGTTTTGCGCCACGCCGACGGCGCGCGCCGCGGTCTGGATGCGCGCGCTCTCGAAGGTCGCCATGAGCTGCTTGAAGCCCTGGCCTTCCTTGCCGCCCAGCAGGTTCGCGGCCGGCACCTCGAAACCGTCGAAGCCGATTTCGTATTCCTTCATGCCGCGATAACCCAGCACCTTGATCTCACCGCCGCTCATGCCCTTGGCGGGAAACGGCGTGGCATCGTCGCCGCGTGGCTTCTCCGCGAGGAACATCGACAGGCCCTGGTAGCCGGGTTTCGAGGCGTCGCTGCGCGCCAGCAGCGTCATGATGTCGGCGCGGGCAGCGTGGGTGATCCAGGTCTTGTTGCCGTGGACCTTGTAGACGTCGCCCTCCAGCACCGCGCGCGTCTTCAGACTTGCGAGATCGGAACCGGTGTTGGGCTCGGTGAAGACGGCGGTCGGCAGGATCTCGCCCGAAGCGATGCGGCCGAGATACTTCTTCTTCTGTTCCTCGGTGCCGCCGGCGCGAATGAGCTCTGCGGCGATCTCCGAACGCGTACCGAGCGAGCCGACGCCGATATAGCCGCGCGACAACTCCTCCGTGACAACGCACATCGCGAGCTTGCCCATGCCCAACCCGCCCCATTCCTCGGGGACGGTCAGGCCGAAGACGCCCAGCTCGGCCATCTTCTGCACCACCGGCAGCGGGATCAGCTCGTCCTTGAGATGCCAGCCATGAGCGTGCGGCGCCACCTCGCTCTCCACGAAGCGGCGGAACTGGCGTCGTACTTCCTCGAGGGCCTCGTCGTCGAGCCCGAGCCGGCCGAAGTCGCCCGACTCGAGCCCGTCCGACAGGAGTTCGGCGATGCGCATGCGCACCGCCGGCGTGTTGGCGGCAACGAGCCTGTCGACGGCCAGCGTATCGAGCGCGGCTCCGTCGATGCCGAGGTCGTCCGGCCGCACGATCTCGACCTGGCTTATGGCGATGCCGCCTTTCAGCTGCG
>CAYZQZ010000034.1:0-15435 GCA_964480235.1 uncultured Reyranella sp.
TCGGCCGGGTTGGCGCCGTTCAGCGGCGCCGACTTGTCGCCACCAGCGAATATCCGGCCGCCGTCGCGATGCGCTCGAAGTGCACGCCGAACGCCGCATCGAGCCGAGCATCGTGCAAGAGGTCGCCCGCCGGGCCGTCGGCTGCGACCCTTCCCTCCTGCAACACCACCACGCGGTCGAAAAAGCGGAAGGCCAGATCGAGGTCGTGCACCACGACCACCGACAATCGATCCTTGCCGCGCGCCGCCAGCAGCGCGGCGACGTCGAGGCGGTGACGAATGTCGAGCGCGGCCGCCGGCTCATCGGCCAACAGAACCGGCGGATCCGCGACCAGCACCATGGCAAGCAGGACGCGCGCGCGCTCGCCGCCGGACAGGGTCGACCAGCGCCGGTCGCCAAGTTGTTCCAGCGCATGCGCCGCGAGCACGCGGTGGATCGCGTCGCCACCCAGTCCTTCCAGGCGATGGGCCCCCAGTTCGACGAGTTGGCTGGCGGTCAGGTCCCAGTGCGGTTCGAAATGCTGGGGCAGGTAGCCGATGCGTCGGCTGCGCGCCGTCGCCGGAAGGGAGAATAGCTCAACGCCATCGAGCAGGATCATTCCGCCATCGGGTCGCTCTAGGCCGGCCAACATGCGCAAGACCGTCGACTTGCCGGCCCCGTTGGGACCAACCAGCGCCACGGAGCCTGTCGTCCCGAGATCGAGCGACAGCCGGTCGACCAGGGTACGGCCGCCGCGCGCGATGACGAGATCGCGGGCTTCGAGTGCGGTCATGAACGCAACCTGCGAGCCAGCAGGAGGATGAAGAACGGTCCACCCGCCACCGCGGTGACGAGCCCCAGCGGAATTTCCGCCGGCGGCAGGGCGGCGCGCGCGATTGCATCGGCCAGCGTGACGACAATGGCGCCGACCAGCGCTGTCGCCGGCAGCAGCGGACGGTGCAGCGGTCCCACCAGCCAACGTGCGATGTGCGGCGATGCCAGGCCGACGAATGCAACCAGCCCGCCGAATGCCACGGCCGCCGCGACGATGAGCGAGCCCGCGAGCACGGCCAGCGCGATGAACCGCGTCACCTCCAGGCCAAACGACTTCGCCATTGTTTCGCCCAGCCCCAGCAGATCGAGTCGCCGCGCCAGCAGCATCGACAGGCCAAGACATGCGACGGAGATCGCCGCGAGCACGCCGAGCCCCCGCCAAGTCGGCGTCTGGATGCCGCCCAGGACCCAGCTCATCACCACCTGCAGGCTCACCGTCTCGTCGGACAACGCGAGCATCAGGAAGGATCGCAGCGCACCCAGCACCGCGGCCATTGCCACACCGGCGAGCAGCAAGCCTGAAGCATCCACCGCGCCCGCGACCCGTGAGATGCCGATCACCAACACCGTGGCGCCCCATGCACCGAGGAAGGCGAGCAGCGGCAGCGCATAGGCTTGCGGCATGAACAGCGGGATCAGCAGTGCCACCGTGGCGCCGAGTGCGGCACCACCTGCGGAGCCCAGGAGATAGGGCTCGGCAAGCGGATTGCGGAACACGCCCTGGAAGACAGCGCCGCCGAGACCGAGCAGACCGCCGACCAGGGCGGCCGCCAATACCCGCGGTACCCGCCATTCGATCAGCAACCGGCTGCGCAACGACGGATCGCCGACCAGCGCCCGCCAGAGATCGGCGGGCGTCGCCCAATCGTGGCCGGCGCACGCCGCGATGACGAGCGCAACGAGCAAGACGGCCGAAAGCCCCACCCAGATCCGCATCACGACGTCGCCGGATGAAGCGTGCGCGCCAGCAACTCGATGCCGTCAATGGTGCGTGGACCTGGGATCAGAAACTGGGCTCGCGAGACGATATGCGTGCGTCCGGTCCTGACGGCGCGCATCTCTCCGAAGCCCGGCCGCGCGACCAATTCCTTGAGGTCGCGTTCGGCGCCCGCAAACAGCAACACATCGGGATCGGCATGCACGATCGCCTCCGGCGACACCTGGGCAATCGCGCCGGCATTGCCGAACGCGCGACGAGTGCCGGCGCGCATCATTGCATCGGCAGTATAGGACTCTGGCCGCTCGACCAGCATCAGGCCGTTGCCAAGGCGACCGGTGATCATCGTAGCGGTCGGCAGCCGCCGTCCTTCCAGCCGCTGCTGAACCTTGTCGAGCCGTTCCTGCAGTCGCGCCACCACGGCCTCGCCGCGCGCGGGAATTCCGGCGATGAGCGCCATGAGACGGATATTGGACAGGATCTCGGCGACGCTCCGCTGCAGCAGCACGACGATCGGGATGCCGAGTCGCTCCATCGGGTCGATCAGCTGGTTTGCCGCCTGACGCGACGGAGTCACCAGCAAGAGATCGGGGTGCAGGGCCACGACAGCATCGACCGAGAAGCCGAGCCGGCCACCAACCAGCGGACGGTCCAGCACCTCGGGTGGATAGCGCGTGTAGGCCTCGATGCCGACGATCCTGTCCGCCAGCCCCAGCGAAGCCACGATTTCCGTATTCGACGCAAAGATCGGCACGATGCGCTGGGGCGGCGCCGGAATGGTGACGGCTCGACCCAGAGCATCATGCACGACCAGCGGCGCGGCGACCGCCGGCGCGGGCAGCCCGAGGGCCGCGGCGCCGGCGGCTTGCAGGAGACCGCGACGGCGCATCAGAAGCGGTACTGAAGTCCCACGATGAAATTGCGACCCGGCATCGAATTGCCGCACGACGCGTTCTGCTGGACCCGGTTGGCACCGCAGACATCCGTGTCGAGCGCGATGAAAATCGGGTGCTGGTTCACGTCGAAGATGTTGTTGATCGCGCCGAACATCTTCAGACCCTTGTAGACTTCGACCTCGCCTCTCATGTTCCACACCCAGAATGGCGCCTTGCGGTACACGGTCGTGCTTGTGATCTGCCCGGGGAAATAGATCGGTGAAAGGCGCTCTTCCGTATTGTACCACATCGGGCCGCGCAGAATGCCCAGTACCTGCAGACTCCAGGGCAACCTCGTGCCGTCCTGGCCGAATCTCGTGCCGATCGCTGCCTCGTATTGGTTGATGCGCGTCGCCATTTCCGTGCCGGCAAGCGGCGAGGCCCCGAAATCGGTCATCTTGAAGTTGTAGTAGCCGTTGCCGAATACCGTCCAACGCCAGGTCTCGGGGACGGGAAGTTGCAGATTGCGGATGACGTCTGCGTCGAGCTGGAATTCCAGGCCCTGCACCGTGATGTTCGCAGGATTGTTCTGATACTGCGAGATCGTGTTGGCACCGACCGTCCGCTGAACCACCGACGTGATCCGATTGTAGATGATGTTCTGAAAAATCGCACTGTCCAGCCGGAAGCCCAGCCACGACAGCGTCGCGCCGGCTTCGACCTGCTGGTTCGTTTCCGGAGCGAGGCTTGAGTTGCCGAAGATCACGTTGCCACCCGAGGTCGTCGTAAAGTTGGCGCCGAGTTCGGTCGCTGTCGGCGCCCGGAAGCCGCTCGCCGCACCGACCCTGGTGCTCAGCCAATCGGTGACCTTATAAGTCGCGCCGACCGCATAAGTCGTCGCACTGTAGCTGTAGGTGCCCAGGATCAGGGTCGGCGCATTGGGCGTCCAATCGAGCGCCGTGGTACCCATGGTCTGCCGGATGCCACCGCGCACCACGACGCGATCGTTGAAGAAGTTCTGGGCATCTTCGGCATAGAAGCCGAAAACGTTCTCAGTCTGATTGTTGTCGGTAGGCGAAAGCTGCGCCACGGCGAACCCGCCAGCCCGGTAGCGATCAGAGCGGATCCAGCTCCGTTCCCAGTCGGCGCCGACCAGCAGATTGTTGCCCTCGAACGGCTTGATCCCGGGCTGGAAGCGCGTACCGACGATATCCAGTTGCCGGCGGTTGCGATCGAGCGTCGTGCGTCCGCTCGCCGCGCTCGCGGTCGACGTCGGCTGGGGCTGATTCAGATCATCGACGTCCTGCACGTAGTAGGTCTGGAACATCAGGCTCGTGCGGCCATCGGGTGACTTGCCGTTGTAGGTGACGTCGATCGAGCGATTGAAACGCGCGACGTCGGTCGAAAAGAGATTCGCACTCGACCCTCGGAATCCTGCGTCGTAGATGCCATCGGTGCGCACAAGCACATCGAGGCGGTTATTCTCGTCGAATGAATAGCCGAATGCGCCCGAACCGCCGGCGCGATTCCACGCGGTGTTGTACTCCGCAGATCCGCCGCCGACGCTGTAGTTCGACTGCATGCCGCCCTGGACGCCAAGGTAGTAGTCGAAGTTCCCGAGTACCTCGCCACGCTGCAGCCTTCCCTGCAGCAGATTCCACGAACCGGTGGCAGCCTCCACGAAAGTGCCGGGCGCAGTACGACCGGTCTTCAGGATGATGTTGATCACGCCGCCCATGTTCTGGCTGCCGTAGACCACGGACGACGGGCCGCGGACAATCTCGATACGCTCGACGTCGGCGATCGAGAGCTTCGAGACGTTCGCTGTGCCGGCGCGGTGGCCGTTGATCAGGATCAGAATCTGGCTCTTGAAGTCGCGGCCCTGACCTTCGGTCGACGCGCCGCGAATGTTGATCGAAGTCTGGCCCGCGCTCCATTCGCTCATGAAGCCGACGGCGTTCTCGGCCAGAAGGTCGGTCACCGACTTGGCTGTCGAATTGGCGATCCGCTCCTGCGGGATCACCTGCAGGGTTCCCGCGAACCGGGTCGAATCGAGGGGACGGCCCGTTGCTGTCACGACCACAGGCGGCAACATCGTCGCATCGCGCCGCGCCGGGCTCTGCCAGATCTGGTCGCCGGGTGCCTGTGACTGCTGCTCCTGCGGCCGCTGCTCCTGTTGCTGCTGCACTTCGATCTGCTGAGCCTGGGCGGCGTCGAAGGCGGCTACGGCGACAACGGTGAAAAGCGCCACGGCCCGGCGCGTTATACGGGCGCTCATGCCTGCCTCCACACCAGCACCGCGGATTTGCGCGGGATGTCGAGCCTCACACCCGCTGCGTCGGGCTTCGACTGCTCCGAAAGGTGCGCGAGCAGTTCGGCGCGACGGCCGTCCGCCGCCGGCCAGCCCAGCCGATCAGCGAGATAGCCCGACAGGCGCGGCAGGTTCTCGACCACGCCGGAGAAGGTCCACTCAACGAAGGCGATCTCGTGCGGCCGGTCCATGGACGAAAGCTGACGCAGAACGATGTCGATGCCCGGCGTCTCGTCCTCGCCGTGCCAGCGCGCCGGCAGGCAGCCGGCGAAGCACAGGCCGCGCGGCCCGGCGTGGGCCGGCACCACCCACACCACGGCCCGCCGCGCCCAGTCGCGGCAACGTCGCAGGAATTGCCCAGTCGCATCGAAGAAGGCCGGCATGGTCGCTGCAAGCACGAGGTCGTGGCTGCGGCTCTCGACCAGCGCCGACTGCCAGTCACTGGCGACGATCGTGGGAGGCGCATGCAGGCGTGCCAGGCGCCGGCGCATGGTCGGCGACGGCTCGATCACGGTCCATGGCAGCTCGCGGGTACGCAGTGCCGCACCGAGCTGACCGCCACCAGCGCCGACATCGAGCAGACGGCCGGAATTGTGGATATGGCGACGCACCAGTGGCGCCACGCGTGGAACGTAGTCGGAGGTATCGATCGCCGAGGCATAGAGTTCGAGCGGATCGATTGCGTCGGATTGGTCTCTAACGAACGGAGAAACGGACATGGGACGACTCGCGGCACATTTGTCGTCACCGCGAACCGAGACCGGCTGTTCACCGGTACATCGAGACACCCCGCCCAATGCGTTCGCGCGTGACCGCGACTAGTGGCAGGTCTCCTGGCTTGCGGGTCTCCGCTTTCGACCACCTTCCCGGAGCCCTGGGGCGCCAGTGGTGCAACGGTCGAAAGCTCGCCGCTTACAGTTGCGGGGGCAGCTGCGGCATGGCGCACCGAGGTACGCGCACCGCATTCCCTTTTGATCCCTTGCGGGAACCACTGGAACAATCGTGGCAGTGCGAATGCAAATCGTCAACGGGTGAAGACGAGATCACCTGTGTAGTGTCGCGTCTCCCAGTGATGGCGCTCGAGCTCGGGGTCGATGTGCTCTTCGGCCGGCCATCCCAAGTCGAGGTAGGCGACCAGCCACCAGCCCTCGGGCACGTCGAGCACGCGCGTCACCTCTTGCGGGTCGAAGATCGACACCCAACCCATGCCGAGACCCTCGGCACGGGCCGCCAGCCACATGGTCTGGATGGCGGCGACCACGGAATAGCGCAACGTCTCGGGCATGGTCTGGCGGCCGAGGCCGCTGCCGGTCGCAGTCGATTCATCGCAGAACACTGCGAGATGGATCGGCGCCTCCTTCAGGCCGGCGAGCTTGAGACCCATGTAGCTGGCCTTCTGCGCCCCCTCATAGCCGCCCAGCGCGCGCTCGTTGGCCTTGGCGAAGCTTTCCCAGACCGCACGCCGCCGTTCGGGCGACTGCACCTTCACGAAACGCCAGGGCTGGCTCAGACCAACCGAGGGTGCATGGGTCGCGAGTTCGATCAGCCCGTCGAGCAGCTTGTCGTCGACCGGATCCATGCGGAAGCGCCGCACGTCGCGCCGCCACAGGACGAGATCGCGAAACGTGGTGCGGAAAGTTGCGTCGAACGGCAGATGGACCGGCGGCACGGGCTTGGCAGTCGACATGATCAACCCGTGGTGATGGCGTGAAAGAAGGTGCCGCTAACCGAGCCGCGGCGCGCGCCCCCCTCGGCCACCGGCTTGCCCAAGGCATCGCGGCAATCGACCAGCATCTCGTCTCCGGTCGAGACGATGGTGGCGTAGTGAAACTCGTGGCCAAGGATTTCGGCGCCGGGCCCGCCCAGGGCGCAAGCCGTCCGCAGTCGCGCGCGGCGATAGCCGAGATGCAGACGGCGCTTCGCAAAGCTCGTCTCCACCGCAAGCAGGCCCGCCATGGCGTGACGTCCTCCCTCGGCATCTTCGATGCCCTGTCCCAGCACCATGTAACCGCCGCACTCACCATGGATTGGCACGCCGCGGCGGGCGAGATCGCGCAAGCCTTCCTGGAAGCGATGTGCCGCCGCCAGGGCTCCGCCATGCAGTTCGGGATAGCCCCCGGGCAGCCAGGCACAGTCCGCATTTGCATCGGGTGCCTGATCGGCCAGCGGCGAGAACGGAAGGATTTGGGCCCCCACCGCACGCCAATGCTCGGCAAGATGCGGATAGAAGAAGGTGAAGGCCGTATCCCTGGCCAGCGCGATGCGCTGCCCGGGCGGGCTGATCATCTGCGACGCGGCATCGCCGGCGGGCTTCAGCGGCCGCGCCGCTGCGCGAATGGCGTCCAGACTGACCGCCGCTTCGACAGCATCGGCGAATCGGTCCAGACGCACGTCGAGTTCCGAGGTTTCCGCCGCCTGCACCAGGCCAAGATGCCGCTCCGGCAGCACAAGCGCGGAATCCCTCATCACGGCGCCGAACAATTTCAGTCCGATCCGGTCGAAGGCCGGCGCGATCATCGACAACTGCCGCTCGCTCGCGACCCGATTGAGAATCACCCCCGAGATTCCGATGTCATCGCGATAGTTGGCGCAGCCCGCCGCCAACGCGGCCGCGGTCTCGGTCTGTCCGGATACATCGAGCACCAGCACCACCGGCCAACCGAGCCTGGCGGCGACATCGGCCGTCGAACCGCGGCCGCCGGCGCCGTCGAACAGGCCCATCACGCCCTCGGCGACCGCGATGTCGGCGGCATGACGCGCAGCCATGTCGAGCAGGGTCTGCGGCTGCATCGCCCAGGCATCGAGCGAGAAGCTCGGACGTCCGGCCGCCGCTTCGTGAAAGGCCGGGTCGATATAGTCCGGACCACATTTGTAGGGCTGCACCGAAAGCCCGCGCCGGGACAGCGCCCGCATCAGGCCGAGCGCGATCGTCGTCTTGCCGGCGCCGGAGCGTGTCGCCGCGACGATCAGGCCGCGCGTCATTGCCAGCCGACCATCGTGGCCAGCAGATGGGATCGGAGACCGACGGTCGCGCCGATCACGACAATCGCCGGCGATCCCACGCCATGTGCCGCGGCATCCGACACCAGACTTTCCAGTCGGCTTTCGACCACGCGCTCGCTCTTCGACGTGGCCGACTGGATGAGCGCCGCCGGCGTATCGGCGGCCATACCGCCTCGCTGCAGGGAGGCAACCACCTCGGCCAATTGCGCCATCGGCATGTAGAGGATGATCGGCTGGCCCAGCTTGGCCAGCGCCTCCCAGTCGGAAGCAGACCGGCCATCCTCGGCGCGATGGCCGGCCGCCAACACCACGGCATGATTCGTGTCCCGGGTCGTGGCCGGAATGCCCGCCAGTGCGGCAGCCGCGAGTCCGGACGTGACGCCGGGAATGATGCGAAAGCGAATGCCGGCGTCAGCCAACGCGACGGCCTCGTCCCAGCCGCGCCCGAACACGAAGGGATCGCCGCCCTTCAGGCGCATGACGCGCAGCCCTTTCCTTGCCTGCTCGATCAGCACTTCGTTTATGTCGCGCTGGTGTGGCGAGGGCCGGCCGCCGCGCTTGCCGGCAGGAACCAGCACGACATCCTTGCGGCCAAGCTGGAGCACCCGAGGGTCGACCAGCGCGTCATGCACGATCACGTCGGCAGCTGCCAACGCGTGCGCTGCCAGCAACGTAAGGAAGCGCGGATCGCCCGGGCCCGCGCCGGTCAACCAGACTTCGCCGGCCGGGAATTCGGGTAGAGCAGGGAAATTGTCGGGCAAACGAAACATCTCTCAGGTCCGGCCGCGGAAGCGACGCTGATATCCCGCGTCGTACAACGCGCTGTCACGAAAATCCCGGCTATCCAGCACCTTGCCGACCAGGATCAGCGCCGTGCGTTCCATTGGTTCGGCACCGACCTTGACGGCGATGTCGCCCAGGCTGCCGCGAACGATGCGCTGGTCGGGCCAGCTCGCGCGATAGACCACCGCCACCGGGCAGTCGCTGCCGTAGTGGGGCGTGAGATCGTCCACGACCTTATCGAGGACATGGATCGACAGGTGAATCGCGAGTGTCGCTCCGGTCGCGGCATAGGCTTGCAAGGCCTCACCATTGGGCATCGCCGAGGCGCGGCCCGAGGTGCGAGTGAGCACGACCGTCTGGGCCACTTCCGGCAGGGTGAGTTCGCGACCCAGCGCCGCCGCAGCCGCGGCGAATGACGGCACACCCGGTGTCACGGTATAGGCGATGCCTTCCGCCTCGAGCTGCCGCAATTGCTCGCCGAGCGCGCTCCAAATCGACAGGTCTCCGGAATGCAGCCGCGCCACGTCCTTGCCCTCGTCCGTCGCGAGTTTGCAGGCAGCGACGATCTCGTCGAGCGACAGCGGCGCGGTATCGACGATCAGCGCCCCAGCGGGGCAATGATCGAGCAGTTCCTTCGGCACCAGCGAGCCAGCATAGAGACAGACCGGACATCGCGCGAGCAGATCGCGGCCGCGCACGGTGATAAGGTCGGGCGCTCCAGGCCCCGCACCGATGAAGTGCACCGTCACGGTCCGTCCCCCACGGCGATGGCACAGGTCGCGACGTCCGTCGCCACACGCGCACCGAGCAGACAGGCATTGCGGCCGGCCGCGACCAGCGCCGATGCCTCGGCGATCGACGGCACGCCCTTGGCCTCCAGAACGCGAGCCGACGGTGTGGGCACCTGGGACGAAACGCGATCGAGATCGTTCAGGCTACAGGCCACGAGCCTGACCGACAGGCGCTGAGCGGCCTGCTGAAAGGCCGGCTCCCCTGCCTTCGCCTGCTCGGTCGCGAGCGCGTCGAGCCGATCGGCCGGCAGCTTGAAGAACTCGAGCGCCTGACGCACGACCTGCTCCAGCTCTTCGGCTGAAACGGCCCGGCGACTTCCCACACCGGCCACGATCATGGCTTCCTCGCGCGCCACTGTACGACCGGCGCTGCCACCCGCCAGACGAACACATTGCCGGCGCCCGCCTTGCCGGCACGCGAAACGTCGAGGCGCACCAGATCGCCGCCGTGCTTCTGGAAGAGTTCAATGAGCCGCGCTTCGGTCGCAAGCGAGACGCCATTGGCGACCAGCCGACCGCCAGGTTTCAGCGCCGACCATGCCGCCTCGAAGACGCCGGGATTGGACAGACCGCCCCCGATGAACACCGCGTCGGGCCCAGGCAGCTCGGACAGCGCCTGGGGCGCCTTGCCTTCGACGATCCGCAGGTCGGGTGTTCCGAGGACGGCCGCATTGCGCGCCGCGCGGCCCGCGCGCTCGGCATCGGCTTCAATGCCGATCGCCCTGAGCGACGGATGACGCAGAAGCCATTCGATGGCGATCGATCCCGACCCCAATCCGATGTCCCACAGAAGCTCACCCTGGCGCGGCGCCAGGGCCGATACGGTGACGGCCCGAACCTCGCGCTTGGTGAGCTGGCCGTCATGTTCGAACATCGTGTCGTCGAGCCCCGGCGCCAGCGGAATCACCATCGCCGCCGGATCGGCCACAATATCGAGGCCGATCGTGTTGAGCGCCCCGACATCGGCGAGGTCGAAGGTTGCAGCTGTCGCCGTGCGCAGCGACTCTCTCGGTCCGCCCAACGCTTCGAGCACGACCAGCCGCGAGCCGCCCATGCCGCGCGCAGCGAGGAGCCTTGCGAGTTTGCCCGGCGTCCCGCCGTCCCACGACAGCGCGAGAATCCGCGCACCGGGCTGCAGGTAACGCACGATACCTTCCAGGGCGCGACCATGCAGGCTGACGGCCGTGACGTCCTGCAGCGACCAGCCAAGACGCGACGCGGCGAGGCTGAATGCGGAAGCGTGCGGCAGGCAGGTCATCTCCGCCACGCCGAAGCAGCGCATCAGCAGATCGCCGACGCCGTAGTGGAACGGATCGCCGCTTGCGAGGACCGCGACCGGTCGGCCGCGCAGCTTTTCGATTTCGGGAACTGCATCCGTGATCGGGCTGGTCCAGGCCAGGCTGCGACCGCGAACCAGCGCACCGGCCAGCGCAAGATGGCGCTTGCCGCCGACTACCAGCTCCGCACCCGAAACGAGCTTCTGCGCCACAGGCGAAAGTCCGTCGACGCCGTCCTCGCCAATGCCGACGATGGACAGCCAGCGCCCCGCCGTGTCCTTATCCGGGCTAGCCATGCGTCTGCTCATTCTCGGCGGTACGACCGAAGCATCCGCCCTCGCCCGCCTGCTCGCGGACGATGCGCGACACGAGGCGATCCTGTCGTTGGCCGGCCGCACTGCGACCCCGCGGGCGCAACCGATCGCGACGCGCGTCGGCGGCTTCGGCGGGGCGGACGGTCTCGCGCACTGGCTCGAGGCCGAACGCATCGACGCCGTGATCGACGCCACCCACCCGTACGCCGACCAGATCTCTCGCAATGCCGTCGAGGCCTGCAACCGGCTCGACATTCCTCTGGTATCGGTCGTGCGCCCGGCTTGGCAGGCCGAGCCGAACGACCGCTGGCAGAACGTGGCCGATACCGACGCCGCCGTGCGGGCGCTCGGTCCGGCGCCGCGGCAAGTCTTCCTGAGCCTCGGCCGCCAGGAGTTGCACCTCTTCGCGGCCGCGCCCCAGCACCACTATGTGGCGCGCAGTGTCGATGCGCCCGAGCCCTCCGGTTTGCCGCCCGATCTCGTCGTCCTGCAGGCCCGCGGTCCGTTCGACCGCGATGCCGAGCGTGCGCTGTTGCGCGACCACCGGATCGACGTCGTCGTCTCGAAGAATTCCGGCGGCGATGCGACCTACGCCAAGATCGAGGCGGCGCGCGAACTCTGCCTGCCGGTGATCATGATCGCCCGCCCCGACAAGCCAGCTGGTCATGTCGTCGTCAGTCCCCGGGGCGCGCTCGACCGGCTGGCTCACATCAAGCTCCGTTCGCCGCGCGGCGTGTAGATCCAGCGGCCGACCTGCCGCGTCGTGCTCGAACCCACGATCACCAGCGTGCGCATGTCGGCTCGGCCCGCGTCCGCTGCCTCGAGCGTCGACGCCAATACCTTCGCCTCGGTTGTGCCGGCGGCGCGAATCATCAGCACCGGCGTGTCGGCAGCCTTCAAACGGCGCAGCAGCCCGAAGGCCTGGCCGAGCTGATGCGGCCGCGCCTTCGATGCCGGGTTGTAAAGCGCGATCACGAAGTCGGCTTCGGCAGCCGCCTTGAGGCGACGCTCGATCGTCGCCCACGATTTGAGATTGTCCGAGAGCGAGATGGCGCAGAAATCGCCTCCCAGAGGCGCGCCAACCTCGGCCGCCGCCGCCAGCATCGCCGTCACGCCGGGTTCGACCCGGATGTCGAGCGACCGCCAAGCCGGATCGCCCTGTTCGAGCGCCTCGAAAACAGCGGCCGCCATCGCAAACACACCGGGATCGCCGCCCGAGACCACGACGACCTGCTTGCCTGACGCGGCCAGAGACAGCGCGAGCCGCGCACGCTCGATCTCGACGCGATTGTCCGAAGCGTGACGCAGCTGGTCCGGACGGATCGCGGGAATGCGATCGAGATATGGGCCATAGCCCACCAGATCGGTGGCCTGCGCGACGGCGGCGGCGGAGGCCGGGGTCATCAATTCGGCCTTGCCCGGACCGGTGCCGACGACGACGAGCGAGCCCATGGCGGGGGGAGCGCTCATATCTGCCGCCCCTGACCCGGGATCAGCACCATCGCGAAATAGGCGCCGGGCCCCGCCTGGCAGTCGGCGAGCGGCAGAATTCGCTCTTCCTTCATGGTGCCGCGCTCGACATAGACCGCACGCGCCAGCAGGCCGGCGGTTTCGACCGCGCGCCGCACCTTCTCGAGATTGCGGCCGACCTTCATGATCACCGCGGCATCGGTGAGCTTTAGCCGCTCGACCAGCTGGCTCTCTGGCAGCGTGCCAGGCAGCACGGCGAGCATGTCGTCACCCCAGGTGATCGGCGTCTTGGCACGGGACCAGCAGCCCGACATACCTGTCACGCCGGGCACGACCTCGACCGGAAAGTCTGCCGAGAGCCGGCGCCACATATGCATGAACGAGCCGTAGAAGAACGGATCGCCTTCGGCGAGCAAGCCGACCGAGCGGTGGTCGCGCAGAAGGTCCGCCAGTTTCTCAGCCGACTCGCGATAGAAGGTGCCGATCTGGCGCTGGTAATCGGCGCTGCTCGCCGGGATCTCGTCGGTGACGGGATACTCCAGCCTCAGTTCCTCCCGGCCCGGTTGGACCAGCAACTCGACGATGCGTCGTGCATTGCCGGTACGGCCCTTCTTCGCGAAGAAAGCCACGACGTCGACCGAGCGCACCAGTCCGGCCGCGCGCAAGGTGAGATAGCGCACGTCGCCCGGCCCGACACCGATGCCATAGAGCGTTCCGGCGCGTGCGCTGCCCGCCAGCGTGTCGAGAAGGCTCATTCTGCTTCACTCGCCAGCGCGTTCACGGCGGCGACCGCCATTGCGCTGCCGCCCCTGCGGCCCTTCACGACCAGAAAGGGCACGCGCCCGTCGGCCGCCAGCGCTTCCTTCGACTCCATCGCACCGACGAAGCCGACCGGAAGACCGACCACGGCCGCCGGCGCGGGCACCCCCTCATCGAGAAGTTCGAGCAGCCGAAAAAGCGACGTCGGCGCGTTGCCGATCGCCACCACCGCGCCGGCCATCCGGTCGCGCCAAAGTTCCATCGCGGCGGCGGAGCGGGTGTTGCCGAGCCGGTGCGCCAGCCCGGGCACCGACGGATCGTCGAGCGTGCAGACGATCTCGTTGCCCGCCGGCAGACGCGCACGGGTGATCCCGTTGGCGACCATCTTGGCATCGCACAGGATGGGCGCACCGGCCACTAGCGCCCAGCGCGCGTTGTCTGCGAATCCGGTCGACATCACGATGTCGTGCGCGACCTCGGGCATACCGCAGGCGTGGATGATGCGCACTGCGACGCGTTCCTCGGCCGGCGTGAAGCGTGCAAGGTCGGCCTCGGCCCGGATGATGGCAAAGGACCGGCGGTAGATCTCCGCGCCGTCGCGGATGTAGTCGCGCGATCCCGTCATAGCGAGTCTACCGTCACGACGCGCTCAATCGGGCTGCGCGTATTGCCGTTGTGAACGATTCCATATCTGCCCTCGATTCCGACGAGCACCATATCGGCTGGCGCCGAGCGGGCGCAGCCTTTGGCGCAGCCGGAAACATGCAAGGTTCCCTTGAAGGGACGCGCCGCCAGACGGCGCGCGACGGCCCGCGTGTCGACCGTGCTCGATCGGCAGGATGGCGCCCCGGGGCAGGCATCGATGCGCAGCAGCGGATCGGCGGCGTCGACGATCAGCCCGAGGGCGGCGGCGCCGTCGACCGGCACGTCGAAATGCAGCGCCCGCCACGGCGACAGCCGAACCTCGCGCGCACCGGCCGCCGAGGCGAGGGTCATGAGCCTGTGCAGTTGCGTCGCTTCGAGACGGCCGAAGGGTGCGACAATGCCAAGCGGACGGGCGCCATCAACGGGCGGATACGCAAGTGCTTCCAGGGCCGGCGTGCCGCCGAGCGCCAGGGCAACAGCGGCCTCGGTGGCCTTATGATGCGACACGCGCCCGAGCCACCTCCCCGCGTGCCGGATGGCGACGCCGCCCTCCATCACGCACAGCGCGATGTCCGCAGGCTGATCGAGAAGAGTGGCCTGCGCCGCGTCGTCGACCAGCCAGCCGAATTTGGCCGGCAGCCGCCACAAACGACGATCCGAGACGATCGTCTCGGTCAGGCTTCCTGCCAAAGCGCGCGTCTCGGCGCCCGCCAGCGGTCCGACCATGACATTGCGTACGGCTTCGACTTCGGCCTCGCGGTCGAGGAGATCGAGAGTTTCGAGGGCGGCTTGCAGCCCGCCGAGCGTGGATTCGCCAACGCCGCGCAGCTGCAGATTGGCCCGCCGCGTCAGGTCGATATGGCCGTTGCCGAAGCGCTGGGCGGCATCGGCCAACCCTTGCATCTGGGCAATCGAGAGCGCGCCGGCCCACGGCCGCACCCGCACGATCAGCCCGTCGCCGCTTGCCATCGGTCGCAGCGCACCGGGGCACCAGCCCTTGACGTCGATTGGAGCGACCGCGCTCATGCGCGGCTCCCCGCAAGCGCCCGCTCGAGCTCGAGCTCGGTCGAATTGCGTCGCGTCAGCCAAAGGCCGCGGGCCCGCGCATCGTCGAGACGGCGGGCGATGGCCATCGCGCCATCGGGATTGGCATGCTGCATGGCCCGCAGCACGAACTCGTCGGCAATCAGGGCGGCATGCGTGGCGTCGAACAGCGCGGCCGGCACGACATCGGCCGTCGCGGCAAAGGCATAGAGCGCGTCCACGCCCTGGGCGATCTCGGCAACGCCGCGATGACCGTGCTTCAGCATGCCCTCGATCCAGCGCGGATTGCTGAGCCGCCCGCGCACGACACGGGCCACCTCTTCGGCAAGGCGCCGGGCCCGCGGCGCTTCGGGTTGGCTGGTATCGAGGTGATAGAGTTCGGGCGTATTGCCCATCATGGCCGCCGCGGCAGC
>CAYZQZ010000034.1:15535-18000 GCA_964480235.1 uncultured Reyranella sp.
GGATTGTCGGAGGCCTCCTCGTCGAGCGCCGCGACCTTGCGCACGGCGAGATCGAACAGGGCGATCTGGCTTTCGAAGATGTCGCGGAACAGCCCGGAGATGCGGAGTGTCACGTCGATGCGCGGCCGGTCGAGCGCCGCCAGCGGCAGCACCTCAATGCCGGTGACGCGCGAGGACTGGCCATCCCACACCGGACGCACGCCGAGATAGGCGAAGGCCTGGGCGAGATCGTCACCGCCGGTGCGCAGCGATGCCGAGGCCCAGAGATCGATCACCAGATTGCGCGGATAGTCGCCATGATCCTGCAGATAGCGCCGCACCACCTCGTCGGCAGCGCGCACGCCGATGGCCGCCGCAGTCCGGGTCGGAATGGCGCGCGGATCGATCGAGGTGAGATTGCGACCGGTGGGCAAGACATCGGCGCGGCCGCGGGTCGGCGCGCCGGCAGGACCCGGCGCGACCCGGCGGCCATCGAGGGCGGCAACCAGCGCGGCGCGCTCTGCGCCGGCGCTGGCGCGCAACGCGGCCTCGGCGCGGGTCGCGGCGATCAGAGGCTTCAGCATCTCCTCCGAGGGCGTGCGGCCAAACACATGCAGCCCGTCGCGGATACTGAGCTCCTTGATGTCGCAAAGCTGGGCATCGAGCTTGGCGATCGACTCGCGCTCGGTCTCGCCCTTTGCCAGGCCGCATTCCAGGGCAAGGCCCGACGTCCAGGCGCGCTCGACGATCTCCTGCTCGAGAAAGCCGAGCCGGCGGCGATCGAGTCCCTCGGCCGCGGCATATTCCTCGATCAGCCCTTCCATCTCGGCCATCGTGCCATGCAGCCCGGCTTGGCCGAGCGGCGGCGTGAGATGACCGATCATGACCGCCGACAGACGGCGTTTGGCCTGCACGGCCTCGCCCGGATTGTTGACGATGAAGGGATAGACGACCGGCATCGGCCCCAGCACCTTTTCAGGCCAGCATTCAGCCGACAGGGCCAGCGCCTTGCCGGGCAGCCATTCGAGCGTGCCGTGCGTACCGAGATGGATCAGCGCGTCGATCTTCTCGTCCTCGCGCAGGCGGCGATAGGTTTCAACGTAGTCAGGATGCGGTTCGGAGGCCGTGTCATGATAGGTGCCGCCGCGATCGGGCTGGAGCAGGACTATCACCTTGCCGCAGCGCAGGAACGGCTGCTGCCGATGCAGCAATGATTCGATATCGGCCGCCTGCCAGTCGCGTGCGCCCGTGTCGTAACCTTCGGCTCGCAGCAACGTCAGGATTTCGAGAACGCTTTCGACGCTGTCGAGGCCCACGGCATAGCCCGTGCGGCCACCGCGCGCCGGATAGTCCGACAGGACCAGCGCGAGCCGGCGGTCAGCACGCGGCGTGCGCGCCAGTTTCACCCAGGCGCTCGCCAGCCGGGCGACGTACTCGACCCGGTCGGGCACCGGAACATGCCGCACGCTGGCGAACTCCAGGCGCGGGTCGGACGGCGCCTCTTCCTTGAAGGAAATCGCGCGGGTCAGCAGGCGCCCGTCGAGTTCGGGCAGCACGACATTCATGGCGAGATCCGACGGCGACAGGCCACGGCCGGACTCCGACCAGGCCGAGCGTTCACTGCCCGCCAGCACGACCTGCAGCACCGGCACGTCGGCGCGATCGAGCACCGTCGTGTCGTCCTGCCGCATCGCCGAGAAGGCTGTGGTGTTGAGCACAATCGCCGGCCGGCGCGCGTCGATCAGCGCCTGCAGCGGCGCTTCGGCTGCCGGGTCCTTCAAGCTGTTGAGCGCCACGGCCACGGGTGCCAGGCCTTGCCGGTCGAGCGCTGCCATCAGCGCTTCGATCGGCGCCATGTCGCCAGCCATCAGATTGGCACGATAGAACACGACCAGCGCGGCGGGCCGTGGATCCTCAGCCTGCCCCAGCACCGCGAAGGGGCCGACCGGTGCGGGTTCCTGCCAGGACAAGGCAGGACCGATCAGGCTCGCGGCATAACGCAACGCATTGCCCAGATTTTCGACTCCGCCCTCCCGAAAGAAGCGCTCGAGCAGATCGCGCGAGACCGCCGGGACCGTCGACATCGCGGAGAGGCGCGGATCGGGCCGTTCGTCGCCCGGCAGGGCGGCGAACAGCACGCCATTCTCGCGCGCCAGATCGGCAAGGCGCTCCAGACCGTAGCGCCAGTAGTCGACACCTCCCAGGCAGCGCGCGATCACGATCTTCGCCCGCGCTGCGACGCTGTCGACGTAGAGGTCGACCGACATCGGGTGCTTCAGCTTCCTGAGATTGGCGAGCCGCAAGGTCGGCAGCCGAGCAGCGTCGCGTTGCCACGCCGCCGCCAGGGCCGACAGATCGCTGTCAGAGAATGACAACACCACGATCTCTCCCGGCGACTGCGCGAGATCGACAGCCTGGTCGGCTTCGTCGAGACTCGCAATCTGTGTCGCCAGGACGTGCATGAAGGCCTAGCCCAGGATCAGCGC
>CAYZQZ010000035.1:0-17897 GCA_964480235.1 uncultured Reyranella sp.
AAGTCGCCATTCGCCGCCGTACGAACTTCCCACGGCTCAAACAGAAGATTGCCCTTCAGACCCTCCGCCACGAGGCCCCGGCTTTCGAACGCCTGCTTCAGCCGCGCATCGCGTTCACGAGCGCCCTTGTCGTAGGCACTATTCCAGTAGACCGCCGAGGCGTCGCACTCGGCCGCGAGTTTCCCGAGAGCCTCCTGTGCCGGACCGCGCCGCAGGATCAGCCGGGTGCCCAGTGCATGCAGTGAGGCGTCGAGCGCCTGCAGGCTGTGATGCAGCCACCAGCGCGAGGCAGCGCCTGCCGGGCGCATGCCTTCGCTCTCATCATCTAGAACATATACGGGAACGACAGGTCTGCCCGAACCGAGGCCAGCAAGCAGGGCGGGGTTGTCGGCGAGCCGAAGGTCGTTGCGAAACCAGACGAAAGCGGTAGTCACGTCCGAAATACGCGCGTCCGCGCCTCCCGGATGATCCGATCACAAGCTGTTGTCAGGCGTGCCTTCAGGATCGGGGGCAGGTGGGAGAGGTCCGCATTTCCAGTGCCTTCAGGTCGGCCTGAACGGTCACCAAGCCGGTATCCACAGAGAGCCGGTCGAGCACGCCAGTTTCGAAAATCAGCGCTTTGACGGTAAAAAGCGGCTTCTGGTCCTGTTGCCGGCCGCGAGTGAAAGTCATGAACACCGGCCAGGACTTGCCACTTGGTCCAGTACCGGGAGTGTCGTCCGAGCGGGCCGCGGAACGGCCGCCTTCGGAGACGTCGACCAGGAAAGCGTCCCCGATCACCTCGGCGTCGAAGGTGAGGGCGGGAAAGCTCGCAGCCCCTGTGCGCAGGCGGTCGATCAGGTAATCGATGGCTGCCACAGGCATCAATGTCGGCGAAGGCAATGCAAATTGGGCGGGGCCGCTCGGATACACGATTTCGGCGCGGGTTTCCTGACCCGAGCGCTCGACCCGGCCTCGGGTTTCTCGTTCGGCGCCGTTCTGCACCGTCAAGGTCCGAAATCTCAGCGCCGAGCCGCGCAGCGACTCCTGGGCGTCGAGCTTCGAGGCGACGGAGATCTTCCACGCCGATGTGAGTGCGATCTCGGTCGTAATGTCGCGCTTGAGGTGCCAGCCGGCGCAGTCACGCGACAAGTCCTGAACCGCCGTCCCGACGCGCGGCGCGTTGGCCGCGGGGCCGAGGCGCAACTGGTACTCGGCACGATGCGGTTGCATCTGCGCACCGGCGGGCACGGTTGACCCGAGACCGATCGGCAGGCCGAGCATTAGCAGCAGGTAACGCACAGCCGGGCGCATTTCGCCACCTTGCGCAGGCCGGCCGGCCCGGTCAATCGTGCTCGACATGCCCTTGTTGTCGCGCAAGCCGCCGCCGCCGATGGTAATCGAGTCCGAGCAGGCCGACTGTGTCGAGGTTTTCAAGTCGGCGCGCCGTCTTGAACTGTGGCGTGGCACGAAGCTCCTCGCGGCCTATCGGGTGGCGCTGGGCTTTGCGCCGACTGGACACAAGGAGCGCGAGGGCGACGGTCGTACGCCGGAAGGCAACTACTCGATCGATGCGCGCAATCCCCAAAGCCGTTTTCACCTGTCCCTGCGCGTTTCGTATCCCGACGCTGCGGACAGGGCACGGGCGGCAGAACTCGGCCTGGCGCCGGGAGGCGACATCTATATCCACGGCAGGCCCAACGGCTGGCGTAAGCATTTTGTCGGCCATCCGCGCAGGGACTGGACGACCGGCTGCATTGCCGTCAGCGATCCCGAGATGCGTGATATCTGGTCGAGACTGCCGACCGGCGCACGGGTGGTGATTCAACCATGACTCCGTTCGACTTCGACTGCGCGGGCGTGACCCTGCAGGCGCTGCCGGCGGGCGCCTTGTATTGGCCGGCCGAAAGCCTCCTGGCAGTGGCCGACCTGCATCTCGAGAAGGGCTCGTCCTATGCCGTGAATGCGTTGAAGCTGCTGCCGCGGCACGACACGCGCCAGACCCTGACTGTGCTTTCGGACCTGATCGACAGGCTGAAGCCCGCGACCGTGGTCTGTCTTGGCGATTCCTTTCACGACCGCGACGCCGTCGCGCGACTGCCCGCCGGCGAACTTGCCGAGATCGAGCGCCTGACGGCACGCGCACGGTTCGTCTGGATCGCGGGCAATCACGACCCTGCGCCGCCGCCTGCCGGCTGGGGAGAAGTCGCGGAAGAGATCGCGCTGGGGGCGCTGACCTTTCGTCATGAGGCACGGTTCGGTCCAGTCAGGGGCGAAGTGTCGGGACACTTCCATCCTGTGGCAGCGCTCACAGTACGCGGACGCGGCCTGCGCCGGCGCTGCTTCCTGACCGACGGCGACAGGCTGATCCTGCCGGCGTTCGGCACCTACGCCGGCGGCCTGAACGCGCTCGATCCGGCAATCGCACAGCTCTTTCCCGACGAATACGACGCACTGGTCGTCGGGAAAGAGGCGGTACGCCGCTTGTCATGGCGGCAATTGCGCCCCGATCCGTCGCTGGCCGACGCTGGTTGGGCACGTGCGAGACGATAGAGCACCTCTGCCCAACTGGGCTCAGTCGGGCGGGAGGTCGTGCTCTACAAAGCCAGAATCCGGAGGAGCTCTACCCGTGCGCGGTGGGGCCGGGTCGATTCCACGCGCGCGGGTGCTGCTCTGAACTACTTCGGAAACTCGTACTTCAGACTGACTTCGCCCAGTCCTTCGATCTTGCCGACCGCGGTGCTGCCGGGCGGCACGAACTGGCAGGCAACCATGCTGCCGCTTGAGACGATCATGCCCTTCTTGAGTGTCTTGCCATGCTCGCCGAGTTTGTTGGCCAGCCATGCGAGCGCGTTGAGAGGATGACCCAACACATCGCCCGAGTGACCGGCGCGCACTTCCTTGCCATCGAAGAAGATCGTGCCGTTCAGGGCGCCGAGGTCGAGGTTGCGCCAGTTCTTGTTGTGCTTGCCGACCAGCGAGCCGCCGTTCCAGCCGACATCCATGATCAGGCCGTTCTCGGAGAGGCGTGTGTAGTCGGCGCCGCGATCCTCGATCAGCTCGAAGCCGGCCCGCACGTCGCCGACATACTTGGCGATCGAATCGCGGTCGTAGGGCTTGCCACGCCCTTTCCTGATTACTGGCGCCGGGACGTCGCTGCCCATGATGAAAATGACCTCGAGTTCGGCGCCGAGTCGCGTCCAGGTGCCGACGCGGATTTTCGCCTTCTCGTGGAACACGCGCTTCTTGCGGATCGGGCCGTAAACCGGACCTTTGAGGCCGGTTTGCGCCAGGATCTGCGGTGAGGTCAGCGCAATCTTGTAGCCGACGACCGGACCCTGTTTGGGCACAAGGGTCTTGAGGAACGCATCCTGCACCTTGTAGGCGGTGCGTTCGTCGCCCGGCATGACGTGCGGCGGCGGCCACGCAACCACCGCGCCTGCCTTGTCGACCTGCGCGAACCACCTGGCCGCTTTGGCAACGCTGAACGCCATCGTCTTCCTCCCCTTGGCTTTACTCTTGGACGCCCCGCATAGTGCCGCTCATGGCGGGCAAGGCGAAGTGGGAATTGGGCCAGGCATTCGGACCTGTCCGGTCAGGTGCCCTGGTTGGTGTCGTCCTGGCGGGCGGCGAGGGCCGTCGCATGGGCCCGGGCGCGCCGAAGCCGCTGCGCCGGCTCGCCGGCCGGCCGCTGGTCGCGCATGTCGTGGAGCGGCTACGACCGCAGGTCATGGATCTGGTCATAGTCGCCAATGAATCCGATGCCGCTCTGCGCCGGCTAGCGCCGGTGATTGCCGATCCGCCCGACATTCGGGCGTTGGCTCGGCACGAAGGACGGCGGCTGGGACCGCTTGCGGGCATCCTGGCGGGCATGGAGTGGGCGCAGAAGCACCATCCGCACGCGGGCTGGATCCTGACGGCACCGGCCGATCTTCCGTTCCTCCCGCGGGATCTCACGGTACGGCTGTGCGGCCACATGCACGTGCCAGAGCCCGAGGTGCTGGCGGTCCGCGGGGAACACGCGCTCGCAGTCTGGTCGGTGAAACTTGCGCGCGACCTGCGTCACGCGCTGCTGAAGAACAATGTTCGCCGGGTGGAGGAATTCGCCCGCCGCCACAATTATGCCGAACTCCGCTGGCCGGGCGATAAATCAGCCTTCCTCAATGTCAATACGCCGGAGGAACTGGCGGAAGCGGAGGAAAAGCTATCGAATCGATAGCTGCAGTGTGAAGAATAGTTGATCGGAAGTGGCCTATATATCCTTCAACCAACGCCAGGGAGCTTCCATGACCAAACACCAGATCGGGATCGCCGCCGCCCTCGTCGCAGCAATCACCTTGCCGCTTGCCATGCCGCAGGCGCAGGGCATGACCGAGAAGTGCTACGGCGTCGCCAAGGCGGGCAAGAATGACTGTCAGACCGACAAATCATCCTGCGCGGGCACGTCCAAGAAGGACGCCCAGGTCGACGCGTGGATCGCGGTGCCGAAGGGTACCTGCGAGAAGATCGTCGGCGGCAGCCTCAAGTCGGGCTGAGTCCGTGCCGGTTGCCGGGGCGGTCGCCGGCATTGGCCTGCGCTCGGTCCATCTCGCCGAGATCGAGCGACATCGGCCAGCTACCGGTTTCCTGGAAATTCACGCCGAGAACTATCTGACGGGCTCGGGCGCTGCCGCCACGCTCGAGCGGCTGCGCGCCCACTACGATTTCTCGGTCCACGCGGTCGGACTATCGCTCGGCTCCGCCGGGGGCGTCGACCAACGACATCTCGCCCGCGTCGCGGCGCTTGTCGAGCGGCTGCAGCCGGCCTGCGTCTCCGACCACTTGTCATGGGGCGTGACGGGGGGGCGCTACTACAACGACCTGCTGCCGCTGCCTTACACGGAGGAAGCGCTGGACATCGTCGCGCGCAATATCGATTGCGTGCAGCAGACGTTCGGCCGGTCGATCTCACTGGAGAACCCGTCCTGCTATCTCGCCTTCGCGCATTCCACGATGTCGGAACCCGAGTTCCTGTCTGAACTGGTGCGGCGCACAGGCTGCGGCCTGCTGCTTGATGCCAACAACATCCATGTGACGGCGCACAATCTGCGGCTCGATCCCGTGGCCTGGCTGAATGGCCTGCCGGGCGAGGCGATCACACAGTACCATCTGGCCGGCCATGCCGTGAACGATGCCGATGGCGAGCCGATCCTGATTGACGATCACGGCAGTCGGGTAAGCGATCCGGTGTGGCGACTGTTCGGTGAGGTCGTACGCCGCTTCGGGGCGCGACCGACCCTGATCGAATGGGACACCGACGTGCCACCCCTACCGGTGCTGCTCGACGAGGCGGCGCTGGCGCAGGCGGTTCTGGTGCGACCGGCCAGTGAACAGGACGATGCCCGCGCTGCCTGACCTGCAACGGGCCTTCGCTTCCTTCCTTGAAGGCGGCGAGGGGGAGGCCGTGGCAGCTGCAGTCGTGGGAGATTCGATTGACGCCGCGGCGCGCCTGCGCATCTATCGCCATCATGTGCGATACAGCCTGACGACGGCGCTTGCCGCGACATTCCCCACCGTCCAGGCCCTGGTCGGCGAGGCGTTCTTTGCCGGCATGGTGCGCGGGTTCATCGAGGCCAACATGCCGGAGCAACCCGTCCTGTCGGAGTACGGCACAGGTCTCGCGGGCTTCATCGCCGGATACGAACCGGCCCGCGGCGTGCCCTATCTGCCGGATATCGCGCGGCTCGACTGGGCGATGAATTTCGCATTTCACAGCGAACCCGGTCCGGTGCTCGACGCTGCGGCGCTCGGTGCCATCCCATCCGAAGTGCTGCCGTCACTGCGCTTGCGGCTGGTGCCTGGTGCGACGCTGATCCAGTCGCGATTCCCACTCGATCGCATCTGGCGTGCGTCGCAACCGGATGCGTCGGACGAGAAGGTTGACCTCGCTTCGGGAGGCGCAGCCCTGCTGATTCAAGGCGAGGGCTTTGTGACGCTGGACAGAGGTGAGGCCGCATTTCTTGCGAGACTGGACGGCGTGGAAGCACTGGAACAGGCGGTCGAGGTCGCCATCGCCGCGGACTCCGGCTTCGATTTATCCACCTGCTTTGCGCGATTCCTGGGGATGGGCGTTATTGCTGCGCTGCAGCAATAGCGTTCCTGTAGCCCATCAAATTGGGTAGTTCGGTTTGCTGCACTGCACGACAAGAAGCTCTCGCAGAGCATCATCGTCCTTGCGGGCGAAGGGGCCGTCCCTATACTCCGCGCGCCTTCGAGGTCCGCTGAGTTCGGCGGACGAGTAGTCGCTGCGAGTGGAGTTGCCCAACGATGTCGATCACGTTGCCGCATAATTACCGGCCGACGGAACGCGAACCCTTCATGAATGCCATGCAGCAGGAATACTTTCGGCAGAAGCTGCTGAAGTGGAAGGGCGAGCTTATCGAGGAATCGAACCAGACATTGCAGAATATGCAGGAGGAGAGCCTCGCGCAGCCCGATCTGGCCGATCGTGCGACTGCCGAGACCGACCGCTCGCTCGAACTGCGCACCCGTGACCGTTTCCGCAAGCTGATTTCCAAGATCGACTCGGCGCTCAAGTCGATCGAGGAAGGCAATTACGGTTACTGTGAGGAAACCGGCGAGCCCATCTCGCTCAAGCGCCTGGAAGCGCGCCCGATCGCGACCCTGTCGGTCGAAGCCCAGGAGCGCCACGAGCGCATGGAGCGCACGCGGCGCGACGAAGGCTGACCTCCCCAGAGGGGAGCTACGCCTTTCCTCGCCTGATGACGCGGCCGCCGTGGCCGCCGCCCGGCTTTCCGTCGCGCCAGGCGATCGCTCCGTTGCAGAAGACAGTATCGATGCCCTTCGCCGGCAGCTTCGGCTCGTCGAAGGTCGCAGCATCAATCACGGTCGCCGGATCGAATATGCAGAGGTCGGCGTAGTATCCTTTTTTGACCTCGCCACGACCGGCCAGCCGAAAGCGCTGCGCCGAGTAGGACGTCATGCGCCGTATCGCGTCCTCGAGCGGGAACAGCTTCAGCTCCCGCGAGTAGTGGCCGAGCACGCGCGGGAAAGTCCCCCACAGGCGCGGGTGCGGATGAGTGTCGAACGGAATGCCGTCCGAGCCGATCATAGCGCCGGGATGGGACATGGCGCTCTGCACGTCCTTCTCGTCCATCATGAAGTAGATTGCGCCAGCCGGCTGCAGGCGATCGCACGCCGCATCGACCGAGATGCCCCATTCATTGGCAAGTTCGTTCAGGTCGCGGCCGCTGACGTTCGGCACGGAATCGGACCACGCGATCAGTACCTTGTCGCAGCGCCACAGCATGTCTTTGCGCAGGATCGTCGAACCCGCAACGTAGGGGTAGACGTCGAAGGCGATCTCCTGCTGCTTCATCGACTCGCTGAACTTGGGCAGCGTTTCGCGCATGCGGCCGAAATTGGCGCGGCCGGCGCATTTATGGTGCGACACGACGATGTGCGCCCCAGCGCGGCGACCGATCTCGAAGGTCTCGTCCATCGACTTGAGGATGTCCTCGCTCTCGTCGCGCATGTGGGCGGTGTAGACCGCGCCCCACTTCCCGAGCGGCTTGGCCACTTCGGCGACCTCGTCGGTCGTGGCGGCCATGGCTGGCGGATAGAACAGGCCACTCGACATGCCCACAGCGCCTTCCTTCAGGGACTGATCGAGCTTGTCGCGCATCACGGCGATCTCCGAGGCGGTCGCCGGCCGGCCGACATCGAGGTTCATCGCGTCGAAGCGAAGGGTCGAATGTCCGATCAGGAAGGCGCCATTGATCGCGGGTCTGGCGGCCTCGACCTTGCCGGCGAACTCCGCGAACGTCTTGCCGAGATTCTCGGTCTTCTTCACCGAGAGCGAAATCAGATGAGGGATGTCGGAGCGGCCGTAAGGTGAGGCCGAGATGCCGCAATTGCCGCAAACCACAGTTGTCACACCCTGGCTTGCCTTCATCGCCATGTCGGGATGATCGATGATGTAGGTGTCGTCGTGCGTGTGCACGTCGATGAAGCCCGGCGCCACGACCTTGCCCGCGGCGTCGATTTCGTTGTCGCCCCTGAGCGAACCTGGCACGTCGACCGCTGCGATGCGGTCGCCCTTGATCGCGACGTCGGCGGCGAACAGCTCCCTCCCGGTGCCGTCTGCCACCTGCCCGTTTCGGATGACGATGTCGTATGCGGCCATGATGCTGTTCCTTACGCCTCGTTGCGGCCAAGCCGCATGTCGGGATCGAACGGATAGAGAGGCCGCCGGATCTTCTCGTACTTAAAGAGCTTGAGGTCCGATGCCGTGCAGCCGTCGCCGTCGCACATCACGATATGCCTGGCGATCGGCTCGAAGCCGGCGCGGAAATGCTGGCGCGACTTGATCAGCACGAACTTCTTGCGCCGCGGGTCGATACCGCAATGGGTGAAGACGCCGAGGTCGTAGGGCTCGGCGCGTTTTTCCGACACCACGATCTGCATCTTGCCCGTGTCGAGCACGGCGGTACGACCCATGCGCACGGTGGTGCCGGTCGCCATCGGGCCGGTGACGACGAAGGAACCGTCGGTAATCGCCTTGACCTTGCCGGTGACCTTGAGGGGTTTGCCCTTGAGGCCCATCGCAGGCATGTCGATTTTCCCGCCCAGCTCCAACGTGACCTCGGCGCCGACGCCAGCCTTGATCATCTGTTCGACACAGGCGGGATCGCAGATCGGTCCGGCGCAGGCGTCTTCCAGGCCCTGCTTCATGGCTTCCTCGATCACGCTCATGACATCCTGGGTGCCGCCCGACGCCGTGTTGTCGCCGTGGTCGGCCATCACGACCGGACCGCCCGCCTTTTCACCATTGCCGAGGGACTTGGCGCGAGCCACCTGGACCGACAGCGGTTCGGGGTGGAACAGGAAGCCTTCGCGCTTCTCCCACGCCGTATCGAGGATCTTGTTCAGCAGGATTTCGCCCTCGGCGGTTCGCTTGTCACAGACGACAACCGAGCTCAGCGCGAGGTGAGGGATGTCGGCCTGCGGGAAGCCGCCGAACACCGAGGCGTTCAGCACCTGGCCGGTATCCTCTGCGTGGTTGGCCATGCCCATCAGTGTTTTCATCGGCTCGCGCGAGGGCGTATGGACGAGCGAGCTGCTCATGATCGGCCGGTTCCCCCACACCATCTTCGGCTCGACTTCGCCGGCCAGCATGCGCATCAGGGTGCGGCCGGCGCGGCGGGCGGTGTCGGCCATGTCGATATGGGGATAGGTCCGGTACCCGGTGATGATGCTGGCGCCCTTGATCATGGCGTCGGTCATCTGGGTGTGGAAATCGAGCGCCACGGCGATCGGCACATCGGGGGCGATCCTGCGGATGCGGTTCAGCAATTCGCCTTCGCCGTCGTCGTAGTGTTCGGCGACCATCGCGCCGTGCAAGGCGAGCAGGACGGCATCGCAGCCCTTCTTGATCTCGTCGACGATCGCGGTCGTCATCTGCTCGTAGGCGGCCTTGGTCACCAGACCGGAAGGATGGGCGGAAGCCGCCATCGGCACAGTGAATTCGGCGCCGGCCTTGCGGGCCACCTCGATGAAACCGCCGAGCGAGGTGTTGGTCCCTTCGGACTCCTTGATTGCGACAGAACCGCTCAGTGAACCGGCGCGGGCGAACGATTCAATAGGGGTGGGCAGGGGCGAGAAAGTGTTGGTCTCGTGCATCATCATTGCGACTACGAACTTCCGCGCCACTGATCGTCTCCTTCGAATTACTTAAGTCTTTGAACAATCTATAGAAATCGCCGACGCATAAGTGTTGCAGTGAATGCAAGGCTGCTTCGCATAATCTTGTGCGTTGCAAAATGGCAACACCATTTCAGCATCCAGAACTGGAGTTAAATCTGTGAATTCGCGGGGATTTTTTGCCCCTTGCATTCTCTTCGCAGGTGCACCATTCTTAGCAGGCAACAACTTCGGTTGTTGTATGCCCGTCTTGGGCGTTTCCTCCCTAAACTCGGGCCGTGCTTGTCACGGCCCTTTTTTTTTGCCCGTGGTCCACGTCGCCACGGGATTATCTGCCTCAAGAAGTGGCGTGCCTATTCGGCGGCCAGAGACCGGGGGCCAAGTATCTGCAGGGCCTGGTCGCCAAGATCGACCAGCATCTCGGACATCAGCCCCTGGATCGACCGGAAGCCGCTGCTCCTTTCGTGGCGGGCCTCGTCCATGTAGAGGGCACGATTGATCTCGATCTGCAGCGCGTGCCGGCCGACCGAGGGACGGCCATAACGCTGGGTGGTGAAGCCGCCGGCATAGGGCTGGTTGCGATGCACCCGGAGCCCGCGCGCGGTGAGGAAGCGCTGCGCCGCGTCGATCAGTTCGGCGAAGCAGGCCTCGCCATGGTTGTCGCCCAGCACGATGTCGACCCGATGCTCCCGCTCGCGCGCTCCTACTCCCGCTGCACTTGAGGGCATGGAGTGCGCATCGACCAGCAGCACGCCGCCGAACAGGGCGTAGGTCTGCTCGACCAGCATCGACAAGGTCACGTGATAGGGTCGCCAGCAGGCCTCCAGCCGCCGCTCGATCTCGCCTGAAGGCACGCGGGCGCGGTAGATCGCCTCGCCGCTTGCCGCGACCCGCGGGATCATACCCAAGCCAGCTGCGACCCGTGTTGTGCGGTGGTTCAGCGGGCGCGGCAGGGGACCCTCGAACATGCCGGGATCGAGTTCATAGGGCTCGCGGTTGGCGTCCACATAGGAGCGCGGAAAGCGCGCAGCCAGGAATGGCATGCCGATTTCCGGGGCGCCGGAAAAGAGCTCGTCGACGAAGGCGTCCTCGGCCCGCCGCAGCAAGGCAAGCGATACCGCCGCCTGGGCCAGGAAAGGTGCCGGGTAGGACGAACCGCTGTGCGGCGAGGCCACGACGAGGGGCACCGATTGGCGCGCCGGAAGGCGGCAATCCAGAGCCTCATGATCGGTCGCGATACCCAGCGAACTCATGCCCGACTCCATAGCCCCTGCGGGCTTTGGCGTCACGCTCGGCAAGCCGTCCGGCTGGCACAGCCGGTCTGCGGCACCCACAAACCGCGCTTGCCAAGGCGCGGGGCGACGATGTAGACGAACCGCCTTCTCAGGCGATGGGCGCGTAGCTCAGCGGGAGAGCACTACCTTGACATGGTAGGGGTCACAGGTTCAATCCCTGTCGCGCCCACCATCGCCTGAACGAAGACCTTGTCCGATTTCTTTTCCCTGTACTCGCACGACTTCGTTCGTGTGGCGTGTTGCGTTCCACGCACCCGAGTTGCCGACGCCGGCTACAATCTCGCCGAGACGCTGCGGCTGGCTGCCCGTGGCGACAAGAGCCGGACGGCCGTCATGGTCTTTCCCGAACTCGGTCTTTCGTCCTACGCCATCGAGGACCTGCTGCTGCAGGACTCGCTGCTCGACGAAGTCGAGCGCTCGATCTCCAAGGTCGTGGAAGCCTCACGCAAGCTCTTCCCGGTACTGATCGTCGGTGCGCCGCTGCGTTCGAGCGGCCGGCTTTACAACACGGCGATCGTCATCCATCGCGGAGCCATTCTCGGCGTGGTGCCTAAGACCTACCTGCCGAACTACCGCGAGTTCTACGAGAAGCGGCATTTCGTGTCGGGCATCAATGTGATCGATCGCGAAATCACGCTTGCCGGCCAGACCGTTCCGTTCGGTACCGACCTGCTGTTCCGCTCGACCGGCTCGGTGCCGGTCACGTTCCATGTCGAGATCTGCGAAGACATCTGGATGCCGATTCCGCCGTCGAGCCACGCGGCTCTGGCGGGCGCGGAACTGCTGCTGAACCTTTCCGCCAGCAACATCACGATCGGCAAAGCCGAACTGCGCCGCCTGCTGTGCGGCAGCCAGTCGGCGCGGGCCAGCGCGGCCTACGCCTATTCGGCTTCGGGGCCCGGCGAATCGACGACCGACCTCGCCTGGGACGGTCACGCGGCGATCTACGAGTGCGGCGATCAGCTTGTCGAATCGTCGCGCTTCGAGAGGGACTCGACCATCGTGCAGGCCGACGTGGATCTCGGCCGCATCCGGCAGGAGAGGCTGCGCAACGGCGGTCTGGCCGAGAACGCCACGCAGGAGCGGGATCGGGTCGGACGTTTCCGCCATGTTGTCTTCAAGCTCGACGCCCCCAGGCAGAGCGTGAGGCTCGAGCGGGCGATCGAGCGCTATCCGTACGTGCCGTCTGATCCCAGCAAGCTGCGCGACAACTGCTACGAGGCCTACAACATCCAGGTCCAGGGACTGGCGCAACGTCTGCTGACCAGCCGGGTCGAAAAGGCGGTGATCGGCGTGTCGGGCGGTCTCGACTCGACACAGGCTCTTCTCGTGTGCTGCCGCGCGATGGATCAGCTCGGCAAGTCGCGCAAGGACATCCTCGCCTACACCATGCCGGGCTTCGGCACTTCGAATAAGACCTACAAGAATGCCTGGAAGCTGATGAAGGAACTCGGCGTCACCGCCGGCGAAATCGACATCAAGCCGTCGGCGATGGCTATGCTGAAGGAGATCGGCCACCCCTTCGCCAAGGGCAAGAAGGTCTACGACGTCACCTTCGAGAACGTACAGGCCGGCCTGCGCACCGACTTCCTGTTCCGCCTGGCCAATCAGCATGGCGGCATGGTGGTCGGCACCGGCGACCTCTCGGAGCTCGGGCTGGGATGGTGCACCTACGGCGTGGGCGATCACATGTCCCACTACAATCCCAACGGCTCGGTCTCCAAGACGCTGATCCAGCATCTCATCCGCTTCGTGGCGGCGTCGGGCGACGTCGACAAGAAGACCGCCGCGACCCTGCACGACATCCTCGACACCGAGATTTCGCCCGAGCTGATCCCCGCCGGAAAGGGCGGGGCGGTCCAATCGACCGAGCAGTCGGTTGGCCCGTACGCGCTGCAAGATTTCAATCTCTACTATCTGACGCGGCTCGGCTTCCGGCCGTCGAAGATCGCCTTCCTGGCCTGGAACGCCTGGCACGACATCGAGAAGGGGGCGTGGCCGGCAAATCTTCCGGCCGGCAGCCAGCGCGCCTTCACGCTCAAGGAGATACGTCATTGGCTTGCGCTGTTCCTGCGCCGCTTCTTCACCAATCAGTTCAAGCGGTCGGCGCTGCCCAACGGCCCGAAGATTTCGTCTGGTGGTTCGCTGTCGCCACGCGGCGACTGGCGCGCGCCGTCCGACGGCAGCCCGGATGTATGGCTCGCCGAACTCGCCCGGAACGTTCCGGAGCGATAGACTTGCGCCTCGCGTAGGGAGGACGAGCGATGCCGCTTCAGATCAAGAAGACCGTGCAGCAGATGGTCGACGAGGCCAACAGCCAGATCGAGACCGTCTCGGTTGCCGAGGCGATGAAGCTCGTCGGCAAGCCGGGCGCGACCTTCATCGACATCCGCGATCCGCGCGAGCTGTGGCGTGACGGCACGATCCCGGGCGCGATCAACGTCACGCGCGGCATGCTGGAGATGTGGATCGATCCGCAGAGCCCCTACGCCAAGGACTACTTCCAGAGCGGCAACAAGTTCGTGTTCTTCTGCGCCGGCGCCTGGCGTTCGGCGCTGGCGACCAAGACGGCGCAGGACATGGGCCTTACGCCGGTCGCCCATCTCGAGGGCGGGCTGTCGGCCTGGAAGAAGGCGGGCGGAGCGGTCGCAAAAGTCGAACCGAAGAAATAGCCGCCGGGTCCGGCCATGAGTCCGCCCGACACGGCGCCCGCCGCTGCGGCCCTGGTGCCGCAGCCGACGGAAAGTGATTTTCCCGAGTTCGTCTCGATCCCGGTCCGCATCGCGCGCCACGCCCGGACCATTCCCGGGCAGCGCGCCGTGGTGTGCGACGGCAAGACCCTGACCTGGGCGGAGTTCGACAGGCGCATCAACAAGGTGGCGCGCACGCTCGCCGGCATGAGCATCGGCAAGGGCGACAAGATCGCCATCCTCGCGGCCAACTCGGTCGAGTATCTCGAAACCTTCATGGGCGGCCTGCGGGCCGGTGCCTGCGTCGTGCCGCTCTCGACCATGGCGGCGGCCGATGCCCTGGAGAAGATGCTCGACGACTGCGACGCCAAGGTCCTGTTCCTGTCGGATCAGTATCGTGCGCTGGTCGAGCCCTATGAGGGCCGGCTCGGCAAGCTGATTGCGGGCGGCCGCATCGCCTATGACTTCGGGCGGCCGGGCTGGACCGACTACGAGGCCTGGCTATCGGCCGCCAGCGACGCTGCCTTCGAGATGCCGCTGGCGCAGGGCGACGACTTCAACATCATCTACAGTTCGGGCACCACCGGCCTGCCGAAGGGCATCCTGCACAGCCACGTGATGCGCGACCTGCTGGCGGTGCGCTTTACCGTGTTCGATTACAGTTCGGATTCGGTTTCGCTCGCCTCGACGCCGCTCTACTCGAATACGACGCTCGTCGCGGTGCTGGCGACCCTGGGTATCGGCGGCACGACCATTCTGATGCCCAAGTCGGATGTGGTGAAGTTCCTGGAGATCGCGCAGCGCGAACGCGTGACCCACGCCATGCTGGTGCCGGTGCAGTACCAGCGCATCCTGTCGCATCCCGATTTCGACAAGTACGACCTGAAGTCCTTCAAGTGCAAGCTGTCGACCAGCGCCCCGCTGCGTGCGCACATCAAGGCCGATTGCCTGAAGCGCTGGCCGGGCCGGCTGATCGAGATCTACGGCCTCACCGAGGGCGGCGGTTCGTGCACGCTTGAGGCGAACCTGTTTCCGGACAAGCTCCACACCGTCGGCAAGCCAGGGCTGGGCAGCGAAATCGTGGTGCTGGACGAGCAGGGCAACGTCCTGCCGCAGGGCGAGGTCGGCGAACTGGCCGGCCGTGCCCAGATCATGATGAAGGGCTACTACAAGCAGTCCGACAAGACGCGCGATCTGTTCTGGTACGACAAGGAAGGCCGCCTCTATTTCAAGTCCGGCGACATGGGCCGTATCGATGAGGATGGCTTCGTCATCCTGCTCGATCGCAAGAAGGACATGATTATCTCAGGCGGCTTCAACGTCTATGCCGCCGACATCGAGGTGCTGCTGCTCAAGCACCCGGACGTGATCGACGTGGCGGTGATCGGTATCCCGAGCGAGCAATGGGGCGAATCGCCGATGGCGCTCTGCGTGCGTCGTGTCGGCGCCGGAGTGACGGAAGACCAAGTCCGGGACTGGGCCAACACCCAGCTCAGCAAGACGCAGCGGATCGTCGCGGTCGAATTCCGGGACTCGCTTCCGCGCAGCACCATCGGCAAGATCATGAAACGCGAACTGCGCGAGCCCTACTGGGCAGGCCGCAGCGCCCGAATCTAGAAAGCCCTTTGAGGGACTCATGTCAGAACCCACGCTTCGCTCGGCCCACCTCTTCACCCTGACGCTCGACGTCGATCCCAACATGACCGACGTCGGCGAGACGCCCTATGGACGGCGGCGCATCGCCACGGTGAAGGGCGGCAGATTCGAGGGCGAGGAACTCAAGGGCACGGTGCTGCCGACGCCGGCCGGCGACTGGCTGCTGATGCGCCGTGACGGCATCCTGATGCTGGACGTGCGGCTCACGCTGAAGACCGACGACGGCCACCTGGTCTACATGAGCTATCGCGGCATGCGGCATGGGCCGGCGTGGGTGATCGAGGCGCTCAACAAGGGCGAGAAGGTCGACCCCAGCCAGTATTATTTCCGCTCGACGCCCTACTTCGAGACGGCGACGGAGAAGTACCGGTTCCTGAACCGCATCGTCTGCGTCGCGACCGGCCGCCGCGACCCGACCGGACCGGTCTACGAGGTCTTCCAGATCCTTTAGGCGCCCGCGATCTTCTGCAGCACCGGCAGGATGTATTCGCGGAACCTGGCGGGGTTCTCGCTCATCGGGAAGTGGCCCAGCTCCTTCATGATCTGGACATGGACGCCCGGAATCTGGCTCGCCGTGCGCAACGTGTCCTCGGCCGTGCAGGAGAAGTCGTACTCGCCTGTCAGCAGGTAAAGTGGGCAGACCCTGGTGTCGATGCCCTTCACCTTCTCGCGCAGGTCGCCGTCGACGCGATAGAAATAGAGATCGCCTTTGAACACGCCGGGGCCACCCTGCATGTACATCCACAGCGTCTCGTGCCTGCTCACCGGCGGGCTCTGTGGCGCGATCAGGCCGGAGATCAGCGCGGCGCAGACTTCGCCGCCGTGCACGTCGGGCCGGTGCAGCCAGGCAGTGTCGTACCAGGGCTGCTGGAAGTCGGCGGCTTCGAGCGCGATCAGGGCGCGGAACTCAGCGGCATGTTCTATGGCAAGGTTGAGCACGATGCGGCCGCCGATCGAACAGCCCATCGCCACGGGCCTGTCGAGCTCCATGGCCTGGCAGAAGGCGCGGATCGCGGCCGTGTAGCTCTGGGTCGTTAGGCGATATTCCTGCTTTTCCCAACCGTCCGGCGGTGTCGACTTGCCGTGCCAAGGCATGTCGAAGGCCAGCACGCGATAGCGCTTCGTCACTTCGGGATCGGCCAGCAGGTGGCGGAACTGCCGGCTGTCGGCGCCGGCGGTGTGCAGGCAGACCAGCGGGATGCCCTGTCCGGCTTCCTCGAAGTAGAGGCGGTGGGCGACACCCTCGATATCGGTCCGTACGTAGCGGCCGACCATCGGATCGAGCTTCGGCGCCATTCTCAGGCCTCCCGCCGAGGCAGGGCGAGCAGATCCTTGAAGTATTGCAGGTTCTGCAGCAGCGGGCGCAAATCGCCATCCATCGAGGCAGCACCGCGCTTGATGAGGGCGAAGAGGTCGTGCCAGCCGGGCGCCGGTACCTTTTGCCAAAAGTTGAGCCAGGCCTCTTCGCTGCCACGGATCGAGAAGGAGACCGATCTCATCAGTCGAAATCCGCGCTCGAGGCCAGCCAGGCGGCCGCCCGCGATGTCGAGCAGAAACGGTTCGTTGCCGATCTCGACCCGGCACTGAATGAACAGCCAGCGGCCACGGCGCATAAGGTCCGCGTCGCCGGAAAGGAGACCCGGCAATCTGGCGAAACGATCCGCCGCGGTCATTCTTGCAGGACGTACTCGATCGTGGATCCGTCGGACGCCTTGAACGAGGTTTTCACCCACCGGCCCCGATCATCGAACCATTGATCCATGACGACGTCACCCGTGTAGGTATAGCGCGTCGCAGGTACGAAGCCGGACAAGGTCTTAACGTTCTCGCGCGCACCTTGGGTGATGGTGACCTTGGCTTCGGTGCCTTTTTGCGTGTTGAGCAGCATCGACTGCCGTACCTGCTCGATGTTCCAGTGTGACGACGGAAGGGTCTTCGCCGGCAGCACCGTCCGCTGTCCGTCGTGGGTCACCGTGATGTCGTTGGACTGGCGCGTTGCCGTTACCTCGTGCTTCGTGCCGTTGTCGTTCGTCGTGCTCGAGAGGGAGACCAGCGAATCGCCCGACCACACCTCCTGCGCCCGATGACTGTAGCGGTATGCGGTGAAGCCCATGAACTTGACCGCGAGATCGATCGAAGTCGAAACCTTGAGCTGCCCGCCGTCGCGCTCGAATGTCACCGTATGGCGGCCGATCGGCTCGCCATTTCGGTAGGCGACAAACGACAGGGAAGGCCCGTAAGGCAAGGCGCCAGCCGCCGAAGCGACGACGCTCAACAGAGTCAGCAGAATGGCGAGCAAAGACAAGCGCATGACCCCCTCCTTCACTGATTATACGCAGGTTGGTCGGGCCGGATCATGTCCCTCCCTCGGCATCAGACGATGCGGTCGGCCTTCAGCTTGGCGATATCGCCTTCCGCGTAGCCCAATTCCTGCAGAATCTGCTCGGTATGCTCGCCAAGCTTGGGGGCGCGGCGCCGGATGGTGAGGGGGGTGCGCGAGAGCTTCACTGGCTCCTGCACCACGGGCACGGGCTTGGGCACACCGGGGAATTCCATCTTGTGGAAGAATCCTGCC
>CAYZQZ010000036.1:0-17863 GCA_964480235.1 uncultured Reyranella sp.
GCCGCCGGCTATGCCCGTATCACCGGGCCGAAGGAGTATGGCGGGCGCGGCGGCTCGCCGATCCTGCCGGTGATCTACCAGCCGGAGGAATCGAACTATCTGGTGCCACTGGGCTTCTTCGACATCGGGTTGGGCATGTGCATCCCGACCATGATGGCCTATGCGAGCCCCGAGCATCTCAAGCGCTACGTCAAGCCTGCGCTGTTCGGCGAGGAAGTGTGGTGCCAGCTCTTCTCCGAGCCGGCGGCCGGCTCCGACGTTGCCGGCATCCGCACGCGGGCCGAACGTGACGGCGACGGGTGGGTGATCAACGGCCAGAAGGTCTGGACCTCGGGCGCGCACTACTGCGATTACGGCATCGTCATCACCCGCACCGATCCGACAGTCCCGAAGCACGCGGGCCTCACGATGTTCTTCCTGTCGATGAAGACGCCGGGCGTCGAAGTCCGGCCGATCAAGCAGATCTCGGGCGGCGCCAACTTCAATGAGGTCTTCTTCACCAACGTGCGCATCCCCGACAGCCAGCGCCTGGGCAAGGTCGGCGAAGGCTGGAAGGCCGCGCTCACGACCTTGATGAACGAGCGCCTCGCCGTCGGCCTGCCGTCGGGAGGCCTCGATGTCGACGAGTTGATGGAACTGGCGCGCGAGACCGAACTCGACGACGGCCCGGCGATTCGCAACCAGCAGGTCCGCTCGAAGATCGCCGACTGGTACGTCCAGCAGCAGGGCCTGAAGCTGACGCGCTACCGTACCCTCACCGCGCTCTCCAAGGGCCAGACGCCGGGGCCGGAATCCTCGATCATCAAGATCGTGGCTGCGCCCAAGATGCAGGACATGGGCGCCATGGCCATGGAGCTGATGGGTCCGGCCGGCATCATGAAGGAGGACGTACCGCATGCGGCCGGCTTCCAGGCGCAATGGATCGGGGGCGCGGGCTTCCGCATCGCCGGCGGCACCGACGAGATCCTGCGCAACATCGTGGCCGAGCGTGTGCTTGGCCTGCCGCAGGATGTGCGGGTGGACAAGGACGTACCGTTCAACAAGATGAAATAGGCGCCTTCACAGGCGCCGGTGGGCGGCAGCGCGTGCAACCAGACGCGAGAGCACGTACAGCGCGGAAAGGGTGAGGCTAATGAACCGCCTCGACGGCAAAGTGGCCTTTCTCTCGGGCGCGGCGCGCGGCATCGGCGGCGCCACCGCCAGGCTGATGGTCCAGGCGGGCGCCAAGGTGGCGATCGGCGACATTCTCGAAGAGGCCGGGCGCAAGCTCGCCCAGGAGATCGGCGCGCTCTACGTCCATCTCGACGTCACCAGCGAAGCGAGCTGGGCGGAGGCGCTCGGCGCGACGGTGGAGAGGTACGGCAAGCTGGACGTGCTGGTGAACAATGCCGGCATCTTCAACGGCAAAGGCGTCGAGGAAGCCTCGCTCGACGAGTGGCAGAAACTGGTCGCCGTGAACCTGACCGGCGTGGTTCTGGGCACCCGGGCGGCGCTGCCGCACCTGAAGAAGACCAGGGGCTGCATCGTCAACCTGGCCTCGATCGCCGGCATGGTCGGCTCGCAGCTCGATCCCCTCTATTCGTTGACCAAAGGCGGCGTGACGCTGTTCACCAAGTCCACGGCACTGGAGTTCGGCCGCAAGGGCTACGGCATCCGGGTCAATTCGATCCATCCCGGCCTGATCGAAACCGACATGGGCCAGAAGACGTTCGTCGCGCGGTCGGCCCAGGTCGGCACCAACGACACCGAGCAGGCGCGGAAGACGACCCTGGCCCTGCACCCGATCGGCCGCCTCGGCGTGGCCGAGGACATCGCCAAGGGCATCGTATTTCTGGCCTCAGACGATGCGAGCTTCATGACCGGCGCCGGCCTGGTGGTCGACGGCGGCTGGACGGCCCACTGAGGAGACGCGTTACTTGGCCCGTTGTGGCGGCCGCGCGCCGGCGGTGAGCCCGCCGTCGATGACGAGTTCCTGCCCGGTCATGTAGTTGGCGGCGTCGGTGCAGAGGAACAGCACGCCATTGGCGATGTCCTGCGCCACGCCGACCCGCGTCAGCGGCACGATCATGTGAGCCCGCTCGCCGGGATCGATCGGCGAATTGCGCTGGTTGCCCATGGCGCCGGTCGGAATCTTGCCCCAGATCGGCGTGGCAATGATCCCGGGATGCACCGAGTTGCAGCGGATATTGTCCTGCGCATATTCGAGCGCAATCGACTTGGCGAACAGCCGCACACCGCCCTTGGTTGCCGAGTAAGCCGCGAGGCCGGCCGAGCCGCGCAGGCCGGCAACCGACGACATCAGAACGATCGAGCCCCCACCGACGCGCCGCATCGCGGGGATCGAATGCTTAACCGACAGGAACACGCCGTCGAGATTGATCGCCTGCTGGCGCTGCCAGTCGGCCAGGGTCATGGATTCAATGGGCGCCATGATGCCGATGCCGGCATTGGCGACCATGATGTCGAGCCGGCCGAAGCGCTTCTCGGCCTCGGCGATCACGGCAGGCCAGCCCGCTTCGTCGCGCACGTCATGTTTCAGCCAGGCGACCTTGCCGCCGGCCTTGGAAATCTTCTGGACAACGCCCTGCCCGAGAAGCTCGTCGACATCGGTGACGACAACCGCGGCGCCCTCGCGGGCCAGGGTCTCGGCGCAGGCCTCGCCGATCCCCGAGGCCCCGCCGGTAACGATCGCAACCTTGCCGGCCAGTTGGCCGGCAACTGGATTGGCCATTACCGGCCCTTCCAGTTGCCCGGGCGCTTCTCGGCGTAGCTCTTGACGCCTTCCTTGAAGTCCTCGGTCTTGCGCGTCCAGTCCTGTTCGGTGAGCTCGCGCTCGGTCGCGATTTCGGCGGCGTCGGCGAAGCCGCGGCGCATGGTCTCGCGAGTCGACATGACGGCGAGCGGCGCGCTCTCGGCAATCTCTGCCGCGAGCTTGATCGCTTCCTTGCGCACGTCGGCGAGCGGCACCAGCACGTCGGCGAGTCCCCATTCGACCGCCTGCTCTCCGCCGATGCGCCGGCCGGTATAGAACATCAGGTTCGCCTTCTGCTGGCCGATCAGGCGCGGCAGGGTGAAGGTCAGCGAGAAGCCGGGATGAAAGCCGAGCCGCGTGAAGTTCGCGGCGAAGCGGGCCTCCGAGCAGGCGACGCGGAAGTCGGGCATCAGGGCGAGACCGAGGCCGCCACCGATCGCCGGACCCTGGATGGCGCCGATCGAGGGCTTCTTCGAACGGAACAGGCGGGTCGCCTCCTTGTAGAGGTGCTTGCCGCTCTCGGCCGAGCCGGTCTGCGGGCGATTGGCAAAGTCGGCGCCGGCGCAGAACGACTTGCCTTGCGCGCACAGTACATAGGCGCGGATGTTGTTGTCGCGATCGAATGCCTCGAAGGCGTCAGCGATCTGGTTGATCAGCGAATTGTCGAAGAAATTGTGCGGCGGGCGCTGGATCTCGACGATGCCGACATGCCCTTCGCTCGAGACGCCGATATCCTTGTAGCTGCCGCTCATGTCGTTTCCCTCCAGGTAAGGCCGTGATATTGCCCCGGCGTCGGTGCCCTCGTCGAGTTGCCAGGGCAATGGGAGGACTGAGAATGTCGCAAAGCGAACGTCATGCACCCGGTCATGCACTCGTCCTGGGTGGCGGCACGATGGGCGTGGGCATCATCGCCATGTTCCTGGGCGGAGGCTGGAAGGTCGACGTCGTCTCGCGCTCGGCCGGCACGCGCGAGGGCCTGCCCGCGGCCTGCGCCAAGGCCCTGGCCGCCATGGGCAGGAGCACGGACATGTGGGGGCTGAGGACCTATGCGACCCTCCCGGAGGCGACTTGGGACAAGATCACGATCGCGGTCGAGACGGTGACCGAAGACATGGCGCTGAAGCGGCAGCTCTTCGCCGAGATGGAGAAGCTAGCCCGGCCGGACTGCGCGCTGACCTCCAATTCCTCGTCGTTCCCGATCAGCGAGATTGGCAAGGAGCTGACGTCGCAGAACCGGATGATGGGCCTGCACTTCTTCATGCCGGCGCACCTGATCCCGCTGGTCGAGGTCGTGCGCTCCGTCCACACCGACGTGAAGCTCGCCGAAGAAGTCGGCGCGATCATGGCCTCGCTCGGCAAGCGGCCGGTGCAGGTCAAGAAGGACGTGATCGGCTTCCTGGGCAATCGCATCCAAGGCGCGCTGATGCGCGAGGCCCTGTGGCTGATCGAGGAAGGCGTCGCCTCGCCGGAGGACATCGACGCCACGGTGCGGCTGTCGTTCGGCTTCCGCTACGCTGCGGCCGGCCCGATCGTGCAGAAGGAGCATTCGGGTTGGGACACAACCTGCGCCGTCGCCAAGATCATCTGGCCCGACCTCAACAACGCCAAAGGACCGCCGCCGATCCTGCAGAAGAACGTCGACGAAGGCCGTATCGGCTTCAAGACCAAGCGCGGCTTCTTCGAGTGGAACGACGAGTCCATGGCAAAGGAGCGCGCCCGGTACGAGCGCGCGCTGCGCAAGTGCCTGGAAATCTTCAAGGAAGAGGGAATCGTATAGTCACCGGGAGTGATAGGGCGCGGGCACGCGGCGCCAGATCATCGCGATCAGCAGGCGCACGATGTGCTGGACGATGACGTAAACCCCGAGAACGATGAAAAACAGGCTCCCGCCCAGCACAGGCCCGTCGAACCCTTCGGTCGGAACGATGTGGTTGGGCAGCCTGACCGCGGTGACCGCGATCTCCGAGAAGAGTCCCAGGATCAGCAGGCCGATACCGCTGGCATGGCACAGCGTGTCGATGCCGGCCTGAAGTGTCTCGTCCCCAACGCCCTCGAGATGGAATATCTCGCGCAGCGAGGAGCGTTCCTCGATGGCCACGCCCCACCCGATCATGACGACACCCACACCTTCGAGAACTTCCATTGGTTCGTCGAGCTTGCCCTTTAGAAGTTCCTCGACGACGTGATAGATGGAGAGGCCGATGGGAATCAGTATGACTGCATCGATCAGGGCAATTGTCACGGGCATCACAAAAATGCGGATCGCGAACCGCACCATCAGCAACTCCATTCGGGCGTTCATTTCGCCCGGCGTTGCTTTAGGCTGACGACGACGGAGCGCGCAATGTGTATTTTTCGCGCGCCCCTGATCGGCTGGAACCGACGCAATGCTCGACAGACTGTACTCACTGCCTGAAGGCGCAATTTTGGCCGGCGCCGTCCTTTCGATCATCGCCATCATGGCGACATTGCCGCTGCTGGTGCGTCGCATTCCCTGGATGAAGCCGGACGATCGCAATACCGACTTTGTAATCCGTTCGCAGGGCACGCTGTTCACCATGACGAGCCTCGTGCTCACCTTCACGCTGGTGCAAGCCGACATCAACAACAGGCAGGCCGATGCGATGGTCTCCAACGAGGCCTCGCGCATCGAGCAGCTCGATCGCCTGCTGGCACGCTACGGAGACCCCAAGGTCACCGAAGCCCGGTCGCTGCTCCGCAACTATGCGACGTCCCTGGTCAACGATGAATGGCCGGTGATGCTGTCCGATCAGCGGCACCAGGCCACGGCCCGGGCGTTCTCGGCTTTGTCGCGCCAGTTGCTCGCTATCAATCCCACCAATGAGCGCCAGAACCTGGTGCTCGCGGAGATCCTGAGGGCGCTCGATGCGGTTGCAGACTTTCGCTCGCAACGGCTGAATTTCGTGACGACGCGCCTGCCCAGCCTCTACTGGTGGGTCGTGCTGCTCGCCGTTGCGATGCTGCTGCTGGTGAGCAGTTCGATCCAGCAGACCGGTTTCAGGCGCACGATCCAGTGCGCGCAGGCCGCTGTAGTCGGCGGCTTCCTTGGTTTCGTCTTCGTGATGGATCAGCCGTTCCGGGGCGAGTCCGCCATCACGCCCGAAGCCATCACCAAGGCTATCGAGCGGATGGCAATCCGCACGGATTAGGCTCGGCTCTCCCTCGCCTACCTCGCGGTTGCGGGGATGGCCGCCACCAGGGCGGCCACAAACCAACCGCGGCTTCTGCCGGCGGAACAATGAGCCCACGAAAAAAGAGCGCGCCGGCTATGGGCGCGCTCTCTGCAGCATTCTGAAAATCTTCCGCGAGGAAGGGATTATCTAGGCTGACCGGCCACGCCCCCGACCGCCGAAACGACGGCCGCCACCGGGACCGCGCGGCGGGCCGCCGAACGGACGGTCGCCCTGCGGGCGCGGTGTGTAGGGACGCTTGACCTGCGGCCGAGCGGCAAAGCCGCCGCGATCTTCCTGCGGCCGGTCTGCCGGAGCGGCATCGCGATAGTCGCCGCTCGCCCACTGGTGCTCGGCCGGGGCATGCGGACGATGACCGCCGCCGTGCCTGCCGGGGCCACCGTGGCGAGGGCCGCCGTGACGATGCCCGTCCTGATGATGACCGCCACCGGGACGGCCTCCTTCGTGATGGCCGCCGTTATGATGGCCGCCCTGGGGCTGGCCCTCGGCGGTACGGGCTTCCGGAGTCCGCCCCTCAGGATGGCGGACTTCGCTCCGGTCGGCCCGATCGAAGCTGTGTCCACGGTGCGGGCCACGATGCGGCCCGCGGGAACGATGACCGCGTTCGCCACCGCGATCCTGGCGGCGATCCTCGTCGTTGGCCTCGCGCTCGGCGCGAGGACGCATCGGCGGTGCCGCCGGCATGTCCTCGCTGGACGGCGTGGAGACCACGGCGATGCGCTGATTGGTGAGGCGCTCGATGCTCTTGAGCTGGCCGCGCTCGCTCGAGTCGCAGAACGACAGCGCCACACCCGAGGCGCCGGCGCGCGCGGTGCGGCCGATGCGATGGACGTAGCTCTCGGCGTCGGCCGGCAGCTCGTAATTTATCACGTGGGTGATGCCCTGGACGTCGATGCCGCGCGAGGCGAGATCGGTCGCGACCAGCACGCGGGCACGCCCGCGGCTGAAATTGTCGAGCGCCTTCTGGCGGGCGTTCTGGCTCTTGTTGCCGTGGATCGCCTCGGAGGAGACGCCGCGGTCTTCCAGCGCCTCGGCGACGCGATTGGCGCCGCGCTTGGTGCGCGTGAAGACGATGACCTTCTCAAGCGAGGCATCGGACAGCAGGTGGCTGAGAAGCGCACGCTTGGTCGCCGAGTTCACGAAGTAGACGCGCTGGTCGATCTTCTCGACCGTGCGGCCCTGCGGCGCGATTTCGACCCGCTCCGGATTACGGAGAACCTCGGCCGAGAGCTTGGCGACGTCGCCCGGCATGGTGGCGGAGAACAGCAGCGTCTGGCGCTGCTTGCTGACCGCCGCCGTGATGCGGCGCACGTCCTTGATGAAGCCCATGTCGAACATGCGATCGGCTTCGTCGAGCACGAGGAAAGTCACATTGCCGAGCTTTGCATGCCCCTGGTTCACCAGGTCGAGCAGCCGGCCCGGCGTGGCGACCAGGATGTCGACGCCGTTGCGCAGCGTCTCGATCTGGCGGCCGAAGCCCAGGCCGCCGATCACCATGCCGAGACGCAGGCCGAGGCCGCGTCCGTAGGTGTCGAAGCTCTTGGCGATCTGCACGGCGAGCTCGCGAGTCGGCGCGAGAACCAGAGCGCGCGGGCTCTTGGGCTCGGCGCGACGCTTCTCGGCGGCAAGGAGCTGAAGCACCGGAAGCGCGAAGGCGGCAGTCTTGCCGGTCCCGGTCTGGGCGATGCCCAGAACATCACGGCCCTGCAGCAGCGCTGGGATTGTGCGTGCCTGGATCGGCGTCGGCACCGTGTAGCCCGTAGCTTCGAGGGCACGCAGCAGCGGCTCGGCGAGGCCGAGATCCGCAAACGATACATTACTCACTGGAGATATAGTCCTTATCGCCGCCAGCGATGCCTTTCAGGCACGCGTGTAGGGCGGCTTTTGGCCCGTTCCCGCGCGCGGCTGGGACGGCTCTTGCTTTGGGGATTGTCTCGGGATGAAGCGCCGTCTGGACGACTAAGTCGTTGGGCGCGTCGCGCGATCGCGAGAAACCTTTGGACGCCCGCAAACCGGCGGGCTGGCGCGTGTATGAAGTCGCGCCGCCCGTTCGTCAAGCGACGTAACTAAAGACTATCCGGAGCGCCTGCGGCGCAACAACCGGCCCGGATTGTTCCCGGTAGGCTCATTATCACGCAGCACGACCTGGCCGTTGACGATGGTCGCCCGCATGCCGTCGGCCTTCTGGCGCAGCCGCTTGGCCTGGGCCGGCAGGTCGGTCACGACCTCCGGCATGCGCGGGCCGACCGTGTCGGGGTCGAACACCACGATATCGGCGGCCATGCCTTCGCGCAGCAGGCCGCGGTCGTGGAAGCCGAACTGGGTGGCGTTGTCGCAGGTCAGCATCTTCACCGCCTCCTCGAGCGTGAAGGCCTGCTTGTCGCGCACCCAGTGACTGAGGAGGTGAGTCTGCAGCGAGGCGTCCATGATCTGCGAGACGTGGGCGCCCGAGTCCGAGAAGGTCACGACCGAACGCGGATGCTTCATCAGCTCCAGCGCCTCGGCCTGATTCTCGTTGGCGACCGGCTGCATCATGAAGAACTTCATGTCGCGCTCGAGCGCCATGTCGATCATCAGCTCGACCGGATGAGTGTTCTTCTGCCGCGCCAGCTCCGCCATCGACTTGTACGGCCCCTTCATGTCGGTCATGGCGTAGATGTAGTCCCACTCCGGCGGGCGTGCCTCGGTCCCGCGCACGACCGGGCCGTCGTAGGGTCGCGAGGCGACCTCGACCAGCCGGCGGCGCTTGTCCGCGTCGAGCAGCCACTGCTTCTGCTCGCCAAGTGGCAGCTTGCGCATGTCGCGCCATACCTCCCACTTGTCGAACGGCGTGTGGGTCTCGAAGGAGAGCAGCACGTTCAGTGCCCGGCTGTGCACCTGGGCGAACATGCGGCCGCCCTGCCGCGCGGTGCGCTCGATGATGTCGAAGGTCGAGCGCCAGCTGCCCGGATTGGTGCGGCGGTTGAACAGGCCGAAGGTGATCGGCCGGCCGCTTTCGATCGCGAGCTTGCTGAGCCCTTCGTAGTAGGCTCGCGCCTTGTCGCTAACCGCGCCGGTCGGCTCGCCCGCGACCTCGACCATGCCGCCGCCCATCGACTTCACCAGGGTTTCAAACTCGGCCCAGGTGGCGAGACGGCTCGCGACCGGCTTGTCGTCGGACGTCTGGTGATTGACCGAGCGCGTGGTCGAGAAGCCGTGTGCACCGGCGGCGATCGCCTCCCTGGTGTGATGCACCATCGCCTTGAGATCGTCCTCCGTCGCCGCGTCGGTGAAGGCGCGCTGGCCCATGACATAAGTCCGCAGCGCGCAGTGGCCGATATAGCCTGCATAGTTGATACCCTTGGGCAGGGCATCCATGACGTCGAGCAGCTGTGGGAACGTCTCCCACTGCCATTTGATGCCGGCCAGCATGGCGGCGCGGCTGATGTCCTCGGCGCGCTCGAGATTGCGGAACACCAGGTCGGCTTCGCTCTCGCGGCAGGGCGCGAGCGTGAAGCCGCAATTGCCCATCACGACGCTGGTCACGCCCTGATAGCAGGACGAGGTGCCGATCGGATCCCAGAAGATCTGCGCGTCCATGTGCGTGTGGCCGTCGACGAAGCCCGGCGAAACGACATGGCCTTCCGCGTCGAGCGTCTCCTTGGCGGCAGCGCCGTTGAAGCGGCCGATCTCGGCGATCTTACCGTCCTTGACGGCGATGTCGCCGCGATAGCGCGGCAGGCCCGAACCGTCGACGATCATGCCGTTCTTCACGACGAGGTCGAATGCCATGGCGATCCTCTTGGGTACTTTGCGAAAGCGTACGCCCCTGCCCCTGCCGGTCAATCGCTGGCCAGTGCATGGCTGCCGCCTTAGGATCGCGGGCAACCGATAAAGACGGCGGGGTAGGCGCGATTCTGCGACGGCAAAGCCTCAGGGCAGGAATTGGCGGGATGGCAGCGGCTGTGGTCGGCCAGTCGGCGGCGGCCCGGGAGAGAACCTTCGACATCGCCGCCCTGAAGCCCGGCTACGCGAGGCGGATCGCCGCCATCCGTGCCGACGGCCGGCTGCCGATCTTCGATATCAAGAGTTCCTGCATTCCGACCCGGCTCGACCTGCCGGCCTTCGCCGCCGCCATGGACAAAGAGGGAATCGCCGTGATGGCGCTGTCGGCCGACCAGCCGGGAGATCTGGTCGACAAGGGCCAACGTTGGAACGATGACGGCTTCAGGCTGGTCGGCGCGTATCCCGACCGCTTCCTCCCCGTGGGCAACGGCGGCAATCATCCGGCCTGGACGCGCAGCCCGGACCGGTTCCTCGACGACAACGAGCGCCACATCGTCGAGGACCGTTATCCGCTCATGGGTGAGTTCGAGTTCCGCCACTATCCCTCGCCGCGCCAGGTCGAACGCCAGGAAACGGGGCGTGACGTGAAGATCCCGCTCGACGGCCCGCAGGGACACCGGCTGTTTGCCTTTGCGGCGCGGACCGGCATCCCTTTCCAGATCCACTACGAGATCGAGGACGCGCTGTTGCCGGCGCTCGACGCCATGCTGTCGGCCTATCCAGCCGCCAAGGTGATCTGGTGCCATCTCGCCCAGGTCCGGTGGGCGTCGCAGGCGAAAGACTACACCGCCACCTACCTGCGCAATCTCCTGACGCGCCATCGGAACCTCTACCTCGACACCGCGTTCGGCGGCCCCAACTCGATCTATCCGACGAGCCGCGAGCGGCACGGCCGCGTCTGGACCGACGACGGCGACATCGGTGCCGACTGGAAGGCGCTGATCGCGGACATGCCGTGGCGTTTCCTGGCGGCGCTCGACATCGGCGGCGACCTGCAGACGCCGAGCCATCTCGAGCAATGGACCGCCAACCTGCGCCGCTTTCTCGACCGGCTGCCGGCCGGACCGCGCGAGATCGTGGCCTACAAGGCCGCGTGGAAGCTGCTGTTCGGCGAGACGATCGATGGCTGAGCGCCCCGAGGCCGTCCGCCCGCAGAGCGCGGCGATGGGCGCGCTGCTCACCATGTTCGCCATGCTGTGCTTCGCCGCCATGGACACGATCAGCAAGTGGCTGGTGGCCGACTATCCCGTCGGCCAGATGATGTGGATCCGCTCCGCCCTGTTCTTCCTGTTCGCCTGGTTCGTCGTGCGCCGCCAGGGTTTGCGTACCGCGCTGGTCTCGCAGCGTCCGGGGCTTCAGTTCGCGCGCGCACTGGTCGCCGTGGTCGAGGGTGCCGCCTTCGTGCTGGCCTTTCGCTACCTGCCTCTCGCCGACGCCCATGCGATCGCGGGCACCTCGCCGCTGATCGTCATCGCGCTCGGCGTGCTCTTTCTCGGCGAGCGGGCCGGCCTGGCGCGATGGCTGGCCGTCGCCGCGGGATTTGCGGGCGTCCTGATCATCCTGCGACCGGGCCTGCGCGTGCTCGACTGGCCGCTGCTGCTGCCCCTGGGTGGCGCGCTGCTGTGGGCCGGCTATCAGATCCTGACGCGGCTGGCGTCGCGTCACGATTCTCCCGGCACGTCGCTCATCTGGGCGGCGGTCGTGTCACTCGCGGCGACCACGTTCGTGGGGCCGATCGGCTGGCGCTGGCCGACCGTGAACGTCTGGGCCCTGCTGGTGGTGATCGCGATCCTGGGCGCTGCCGCGCACTACGCGCTGATCAAGGCGCTCGACTATGCCGAGGCGGGCGCCGTGCAGCCCTATGCCTACACGCTGCTCGTTTGGGTGACCGTTCTGGGCTTCTTCGTGTTCGGCGACGTTCCGGACGGCTGGACGATCCTGGGCGCCGTCATCGTGGTGACGAGCGGCCTCTACACCTGGCACCACGACCGCAAGGCCGCTAGCGCGGCCAGGTCCTGAGCGCCACCAGGCCGCCGTCGATCGGCAGCAGGATGCCGGTCACCCAGCGCGATTCGTCCGACGCGAGATAGACCGCACCGTGGGCGATGTCCCAGGCCGTGCCTTCGGTCTGCATCGGCACCATCTTCCGGCGCCGCTCGCGCGCCTCGGCGCCCATGTGCGCCACCATCGGCGTGTGGACCGAGCCCACGATGATGCAGTTGGCGCGGATGTTCTGGGTGGCGTAGTCGGCCGCCACCGAATGGGTGAAGCCATGCAGGCCCGCCTTGACCGTCGAATAGGCGACGGCGCCAGGGCTGCCCATCAGGCCGAGCGCGCCCGCGATCGACGACACCATGATGATCGAGCCGCCGCCGCCCTCCTTCATCTTCGGGATGCAGTACTTGGTGCAGAGCATGGTGGTGGTGAGATTGGCCTCGATCACCTTGTGCCAGTCGGCGAGGCTCACCGTCTCCGGCGTCCCCGGGGCGCCGATGCCGACATTGTTGTGCAGCACGTCGAGGCGGCCGTACTTCTTGACGGCAAAGTCGGCCATCGCCTCGCACACCTCGGGTTTGGCGACGTCGCCCGCGAACACCGACGCCTCGCCGCCCTCGTCCCGGATCTGTTTGGCGAGCTTCTCGGCGCGTTCGGCGCTGCGGTTCACCAGCACCACTTTGGCGCCCTCGCGCGCGAACTGGATGGCAGTCGCCATGCCGTTGCCGACGCCCTCCCCGCGCGGCGCCGCACCCGTCACCACCGCCACCTTGCCCTTCAGACGATCGACCATTTCCATCTCCTCCCGGGGCAATGGTATTGATTCGTCCCATGACCAGCAATGAAACCCGGTCCGATCAGACCAGGGAGGGCGGCTGCACCTGCCGCCACGTCCGCTATCGCATGACGGGCAAGCCGCTGTTCGTGCATGCCTGCCACTGCACCTGGTGCCAGCGCGAGACCGGCTCGGTCCACGCAGTCAACGCCATGATCGAGGCCGACCGGGTCGAGCTCGCCGGCGAGGGCCAGCCCGAGCTGGTCGTGACACCGTCGGCCAGCGGCAAGGGCCAGAAGATCTGGCGCTGCCCGAAGTGCCGCATCGCCGTGTGGAGCAACTATTCCGGCTCGGGCGATAGGGTGCGATTCGTGCGGGTCGGCACGCTCGACGCGGGCCACGGCATCGAACCCGACATCCACATCTTCACCTCGACCAAGCAGCCCTGGGTCGTGCTGCCGCCTGGCGCCAAGGCGGTACCGGAATTCTACAAGCCCGCCGAAACCTGGCCGAAGGAAACCCTGGAGAGGGTTTCGGCGCTGCGCAGGCAATGACACCGGCGACGCGCGACAAGCTGCTGCGGGTCGGCGCGAGGGCCATCGTCGCCGTCCTCGCCAGGCGCCGCATGCGCGGCCATGACGTGGCCCGCCTGCCTCCCGCCGATCCGTTCGCGGGCGAAGCGTGCCTTGCGATCGCGACCGCGCGGCCGGGCAATGTGCTGGTGCTCGACCGGCCGATCGGCCGGCTGCCCGAGCGGCTGACGCAGCGCCTGGCCGGCGTGATGACACGCCGCGACCTGCGCGGTGTTCCGCTAGAGGCGGGCGATGTCGTGTTCCGCGATCGGACGGCACTCATCGTCCTGCCTGCTGCCCTCGCCGACGAGATCGCCGAGGAAGCGGCCGAAGCGCAGGCCTTCGAGGAATTCACCGCCGAGCAGGTCAACCAGGGCGGCGGCGTCTACGGCCTCCACATCCCGAGCGGCGAGCGCGCGAAGCAGGCCTTCGCCCAATGGCGCCGCATGAAGGGCCGCTAGAGCGCGCCCAGATCCGCGAGCGCGCCGACGATCAGTCGCGTGCCAACCGCCATCATCAGCACGTCGTTGGCGACGCGCACGTACTGATATCCGGACGGCGCGGGCGACAGGCGGCCGAGAAGATCGCGCGGCAGCACCTCGTACACCACCCCGGCCGGCAACGGCTGGTTCATCGCCCAGGCCTTCTTCGCCTGCCCCGGCGGCATACAGCCATTGTTCTTCTTGGCGAGGCCCGGCGGACAATTGCCGGCGGCGTACTGGCCGCGATAGTAGGAATAGACTTCGTTGCGATCGCGCTCGGTGATCGAAATCGATACCTGAGGGCCGCCACCGCCCGGGTGGTTGGCGGCATTCGACGGCCCACCGCCCTGCGGGTTTCCACGGCCATGGCCCTTGTTGTCGGGCTGGCCCAAGGCAGCGCCCGCCGCCGCAACGGCAAACGCAATCGTCAGCATCGAAATGGCAAGGCGCACTGCTCTCTCCTTCAGTGACCGCACCATCAGGGGCGCCGATTGTGGCGCCGCCAAGGCTACCAGTAGTCGGGCAGCTTCGTGGCCAGCCAGCGCGCCAGGGCGCGATTGACGTCGACGGGCCGCTCCTGCGCCATCCAGTGGCCCGACTTCACGACCGCTTCTGTAAGGTCGGCGCAGTCGCGCCGCATCGGTTCGGCGAGCTTCGAGTGCATGGTCTCGCAGGTGAAGTCGTAGGCGCCGTGCAGGAACAGTACCGGCATCGAAAGCTTGCCGCCGTTCTTCGCCCGCCGGGCGTAGTCGCCGTTGCGCTTGTGGTTCATGTACCAGGAGTCCGGTCCGAAGAAGCCGTTACGCGTCAGCGCCGCGGTGTAGGCCTCGACATCCTCCTCGGTGACAACGTCGGCATCGCGCGGCAGATCGGGGAAGGCGCCGCCGCCGAACCAGCCGCCGGTCGCGCGCACCATGGAAGTGATCGACGGCTGCCCTACCCGTTCGGGATTGCCCTTGCGGAACAGCGCCTTCACGACATTGCGGATGTTGGCCTCGAAGCCCTGCACCGCCTTGTCGAAGCTCTCCTCGTAGAAGAACTGGTAGTCCCACTGGCCGGCCGGAAACTTGTCCGCGGGATAGACTGCGCGGTCGACCAGCGGCACCACCGTGTCGAGGGTGAAGCCCGAGGCGAGATACGGCACGCAGAGGCTCGCCACGCCGACCACCTTGTCGGGATGATGCGCCGCCATGTTCCAGACCACGGGGCTGCCCCAGTCGTGGCCGACCCACACGGCCTTATCGCGTCCCAGCGCCGCGAGCAGCTCCAGCATGTCCTGCACGATGACTTCCTGGGCGAAATCCTCGTGGCGCGTGTAGGTGCTGGAACGGCCGTAACCGCGCATGTCGGGCGCCACGCAGCGAAAGCCGAGTGCCGCAAAGGCCGGCAACTGATGCCGCCACGAGCGCGACAGCTCGGGCCAGCCATGGACGAAGATCAGCAGCGGTGAGGTTTCCGCCCCGCAGGCGAGATAGCCGGTGGTGTGACGTGCCGTCTTGACGGTGTGTTCGGTGATCGGGAATGTCATGGCGGGAACGGTGTCATGGGCTCGCAGGTCAGGACAAATGAAGTTTTATGCCGGTTCGCCACGGTTCTCGCGCTGGCGCTGGCCGCGCCCCTGTCCGCCGTCGCACAGGGCACGACGCCGGACTCCGGCGGACCAGCCACCGGCACGGCGCCTTCTGGTGCGGTGACCAGCGGCAAGGTGACCTACGACAGCGGCAGCTACGACGGTCAGCTAAAGGACGGCCTGCCGGACGGCTACGGCGTCTTCATCTTCAACAGCGGCAACCGCTACGAAGGCCAGTTCCACAACGGCGTCAAGGAAGGGCGCGGCCGGTTCAACTGGACGACGGGCAACTGGTACGACGGCGACTGGAAGAACGACAAGCGCACCGGCCGCGGACTGTTCGTTTGGTCCAACGGCGATCGTTATCAGGGCGAGTGGCTGGACAACCAGAGCTCGGGCTGGGGCCTGCAGATCTGGGCCAATGGCGACCGTTACGAGGGCGAATGGCTGAACGACGTGGCGCACGGCCAGGGCACCAAGACGACCGCCGACGGTCGCAGCTATACCGGCACCTGGACCAACGGCTGCCTGCGCGAGGGCGAACGCTGGTCGACGGCCGGTGCGACACGCGAGCAATGCGGATTTTGAGGGAACCAGAACATGCAAATCGACACCGGAACGACCGAACTGCTCTGTGAAGTGAAGGACAGCGTGGCGCTGATCACGCTCAGCCGGCCCGAGGCGCGCAATGCGATGTCTGACAAGCTGACGCCCGCGCTGCGCACGCAGATCCGCGAGCGCGGCGCCGACGATTCCGTCGGAGCGATCCTGATCACCGGTGCCGGCACCGCCTTCTGCTCGGGTGGCGACGTCAAGGGCATGGGGGGCCGCGGGCCGCGCGGGCAGATGAGCTTCGAGGAGCGCCTCGGCGACCTGCGCTGGCGCCAGGCCAATCTCACCGGCGCGCTGGTCGCGGTGCGCAAGCCAACCATTGCCGCCCTGCCCGGCGCCGCCGCCGGCGCGGGCCTCGCGATCGCGCTGGCCTGCGACATCCGGATCGCGGCGAAGTCGGCCTTCGTCAGCACCGGCTACGCGCGCGTCGGCCTCTCCGGCGACTACGGCATCGCCTGGCTGCTGACCCGCACCATCGGCTCGGCGCGGGCGCGCGAGCTGATGTTCACCGCCGAGCGAGTCGACGCCGAGCGCTGCGAGCGCATCGGCCTGGTCAATCGCGTGGTCGACGACGCCCGGCTGCAGCACGAGGCTTTCGCGCTCGCCAAGCAGCTCGCCGAGGGCCCGCGCGTGGCGCTGGCCAGCATGAAGGACAATCTCGACGACGCCCTGCACATCGACTACCCGACGGCGCTGCACCGCGAGGCCGAGCGGCTGGTCCGCGCCTCGCGCACTGCCGACCACAAGGAAGCGGTCGCGGCCTTCGTGGAGAAGAGGAAGCCCGCCTTCACCGGACGGTAGGATCCTCTTTCCCCCTCGATTCCCGCGATTTTCCCCCATCCGCGGGAACGATCTGAGCCCATGGAATAGGGCTTTTGGGCACTTTTTCCCGCCGCGGGGGCACTCCCCCTCCCGTCGCGCTGCCTAGTCGCGATCGGGGGCACCCGGCGGGAAGAATTTCCGGAACGGCCGCGCTTCCTCGACCGCACGGGCGAAGGACGGCCGGGCCAGCAGACGGGCGCGATAGGCCCGCGTCTCGGCGAATTTCTCCGCGATCGGCTGCACCCAGTCGGCATAGAAAAGCGACGGAGCCGCCGCGCAGTCGGCCAGGGTGAAATCGCCGCCGGCCGCCCAGCCCTTGCCCTTCAGACGCTCGTTAAGCCAGCCGTAGGAAACATGCAGCCGCGCCTTGGCGTCCGATACGCCGCGCGGGTCGCGCTCGTTCTCGGGTCGCAGGAAGTCACCGACGACCTTCTGCATCGGCGTCATGACATAGTTGTCGAAGAAGCGGTCGAGAAACCGCACCTCCAGCGACGGAACAAGCCGCGGCGCCACATGCTCGATGATGATGCTCGACTCGACCAGCATCATGGCGCCGTCGGTCACCACCGGCATCAGCCCGATCGGCCACATCCGGCGCAATTCCTCGAAACCGGCGGCATCTTCGATGCGCTTCCACTGAAACGGCGTGCCGGTTTCATGGAAGGCGACCACCACCTTCTGGCAATAGGAGGAAAAGGGATGGCCGTGCACCACGAAGGTCATGGCGTTGACCTTACGAGACGCGGACGGCGCGCTTGCCGCGGTTGCTGCCTTCCAGCATGCCGATCAGCGCCTCGGGCGCGCGCTCGAGTCCGTCGAGGATATCGACCTCGGCCTTGATCCTGCCGTCGGCGATCCACTGCGCCAGCCGGCGCTCGGCTTCCTCGCGCTGGTCGTAGAAGTCCATGACGATGAAGCCTTCCATGCGCAGGCGCTTGGTGACGATCAGGCCAGGCACGGCCATCGGGCCCGGCGCGGGTTTCTCCACGTCGTATTGCGAGACGTTGCCGCAGCAGGCGATACGGCCCTTGAGGTTCATCAGCGAGATCGCGGCATCGAGCACCGGTCCGCCGGTGTTGTCGAAATAGACGTCGATGCCGTTCGGCGCCGCCGCCCGAAGAGCGCGGAACACGCCGCCCGCCTTGTAGTCGACCGCGGTATCGAAGCCCAACTCGCGCACCAGCCAGTCGCATTTGTCCTGCCCGCCGGCCGTGCCGATCACGCGACATCCCATGAGCCTGGCGAT
>CAYZQZ010000037.1:0-17697 GCA_964480235.1 uncultured Reyranella sp.
GCTGCTGCGCACGCATTGCACCGTGACCCTCACCCATTCGCGCCCCCGCGACCTGCCGGCGATGTGCCGCAGCGCCGACATCCTCGTGGTGGCGATCGGCAAGCCGGAGTTCGTGCGCGGCGACTGGATCAAGCCTGGCGCGGCGGTGATCGACGTCGGCATCAATCGCGTGCCCGCCGATGGTGGAAAGACGCGGCTGGTGGGCGATGTCGCCTTCGTCGAGGCAAAGGCGGTCGCGGGCCACCTGACGCCGGTGCCCGGTGGCGTCGGCCCGATGACGGTCGCCTGCCTGATGTACAACACGCTGCAGGGGGCGCGGCGCGCGTCCGGCCTGCCCTTCGCGGCGGTCTAGCGCTCTCTCTGGTTGTTCAGCATGCCGGCCACCAGGGTGGCCACGTCGTAGCGCATCATGGATTCGTAGGTCGGCGCGGGGCCGGACGCATCCGACAGGGCATCGCTATAGAGCGGCGGGCCGAGCTTCACGCCGATATCGCGCGCGATTTCAGCCGGCAGCGCCGGATTGGCGAGATGCTCGACGAACACCGCCTTGATGTTCTGACGCCGGGCGAGCCGGATCAGGTCGGCGAGGTCGCGTGCCGACGGGTCGTGGTCGTGCGCACCATGACTGATCGCGAGAATTTCGATGCCATAGGCGCGGCCGAAATCGTCGAACGAGCGATGCCCGACGATTGCCTGGCGCCTGCCCTCGGGCACTTTGGCGATCTCGTTACGAATCCAGTCGTCGAGCGCCGCCAGCCTGCGGTCGTAGGCGGCGGCGCGGGCGCGGTAGGCAACGGCGTGTGCCGGATCGGCATCGGCGAGGCCGGCGGCGATGGCGGCAACGTAGCGGCGCGCCACGGCGACATCGAGCCAGGCGTGCGGGCTGGTCTCTGCGGGCAGGCCGGCTGAGGCGACGATTCGCCGGCCCTTGAACGCGACGGCATCGGCCAGCCGGTCGAGCCAGCCCTCGAAGCCCAGGCCGTTGCTCACCAGCAGGTTGGCCGACGCGAGCAGCCGAGCCTCGCGCGGCGTCGGCTGGAAGGCATGCACGTCGGTGTCCGGTCCGACCAGTGACGTGACTTCGACATCCTCGCCGCCCACTTCGCGCAGGAAGTCAGCGAGGATCGAGAAGGTCGCCACCGCCTTGAGTTTGGCCGCGGCATGGGCCGACCTCGCGAGCAGAGGCAGGGCAATCAGCAGGGCGCGTCGCTTCATCGTGCCCACAGTGTAGCGCGTCTTGCCGTCCCGTCCGTCAAGACGCGTCCAATGCGGGTTCGAAGTCGAGCCAGCCAGGCTCGTGTCCGGTGGCTGCGAAAAAGCGCAGGAGGTCGGCCAGCACGATTGCCGAGGTCATGGTGTTGGTAAGCGGATGGGCATTGATCGGACCGCCTTCCTTCAATCCCACATCGAGTACCAGCCGGACCTGATGGCCGCTATCGTTGATCACCGAGAGTGGCGTCACCGAGCCCGGCTCGACGCCGAGATAGGTGCGCAGCCTTTCGGGGCTGCCGAAGGAGAGGCGGCCGGCGCCGAGCATCTCGCCAAGCTTCTTGAGGTCGATGGTGCGGTCTTCCAGCGCCACGACCAGCCACATCTCCTCCTTTTTGTTGCGCAGGAAGAGATTCTTGATGTGATGGCCGGGCAGCACACCACGATGGGCCTTGGCCTGCTCGACGGTGAAGACCGGGGGGTGCTCGACCGTCTGATGGGCGATGCCCAGTTCGGCCAGGCGGTCGAAGAGTTGTTGCGGCGTGAGCATCGGGTTACATCAGACGCATGAAAGGCATCGTCCTGAGCGGCGGCAGCGGCACGCGGCTTTACCCGATGACACGGGCCGCCAACAAGCAGCTTCTGCCCGTCTACAACAAGCCGATGGTCTACTATCCGCTGACCACGATGATGCTGGCGGGGTGCCGGGAGATTCTTCTGGTGGTCAATCCGGCCGACGAAGAATCCTACCGCCGGCTGTTCGGCGACGGCCGGCAATGGGGCCTGGAAATCTCCTACGCCACCCAGCCCAGGCCCGGGGGCATCGCCGAGGTCTTCCTGATCGGCCGGGAGTTCATCGGCAACGAACGGGTCGGCCTGATCCTGGGTGACAATCTGTTCTACGGCGATTCGCTGCCGGCGATGGCCGAGCGCGGCGCCAAGGCAAGCGGCGCGGTGGTCTATGCCTACTGGGTGGCCGATCCGTCGGCCTACGGCGTGGTCGAATTCGACGCCGCCGACCGGCCGGTCAGCATCGTCGAGAAACCCAAGGCGCCACGCTCGAACTGGGCAGTGACCGGCCTCTATTTCTACGACGCCGATGTCTGCGACGTGGCCGCGCAAATTCCGCGCTCGGCGCGTGGCGAACTCGAGATCAGCGACGTCAACGCGCACTTCCTCAAGGCGGGCCGGCTCACCGTCGAGAAGCTCGGCCGCGGCTATGCCTGGCTCGACACCGGAACTCCCTCGAGCCTGCTGCGCGCGGCGCAGTTCGTCGAAACGGTGGAGGAACGCCAAGGCCTGCAGATCGGGAGCCCGGAGGAGGTCGCCTGGCGCAAGGGTTATATCGACAATGCCGGGCTCGCCCGCCTGATCGAGCCGATCAAAACCAGCGAATACGGCAAGTATCTGCAGCTTTTGCTGGATCGCGGCTAGGTTTTCGCGGGCTTGCAAAGCACGGCGAAACCCCCTATCAACGGCGCCTTCCGGCAACCTACCCGGCCGGATACGGAGCGCGGGCGTAGCTCAGGGGTAGAGCACGACCTTGCCAAGGTCGGGGTCGAGGGTTCGAATCCCTTCGCCCGCTCCAATTTTCTGCCAGTCGTTACAGCGGTTTGAGCCGTCGGCGCGGACAGCGTTTGCCGTTCTAGAACCGCGCGCTCAATCCGATGACCGGGCCATGCTGCAGCAGGTTCAACTCGAAGAACGTGTTGCCCCATCCCTGGGTGTAGTCGACGTAAAGCGCGCGATAACCCAGGACACCTGACCACGCGATGCTGCCGGTCGAGCCGAACTCGTACTTGTAGCTGGCCAATGCCTGCCAGGAGATGCGGCTGCCGACGCCGAAGCCGCCGATGTCGCCTTCGAGCGACAGGTCCTGCCGCGGCGCCAGCTTGTGGCGAATCCTCAGGCCGACATAGGGGTCGACCCAGTTGATGGCGCCGGAGCGGGCGATCAGCTTGCTGCGGTCGGCCGAAAATTCGAGGTTGTCGATATTGACGTTGAGAGTCCCGGCGATGTTCACCGCGATGTCGGCGCGCTGGTACCAGTAGCGGCCACCCAGCAGAAGATCGAAGCCGGTGCGGCCGACATTGGCCACGCCGGGGCCTTCGGCGCCACGGTCGGGCCCGAGCTTGGCAAACTCGTACGCGCCGCCGAACTGGATCGTCAGGGTTTCCAGATTGAGCGATGCGGAGTCGGAAATGCTGCCGGTGGCGACGCCGCCGCCGAAATTGAAATCGCGTGTCCTGGCGCCGCCGGCCGTCAGGTTCATGTACATCAGGTCCATGAACAGTCCGATCCGGTCCTGAAAGCGCGCCTCGACGAATCCCATGAACGGGATGAGCGACTGGCTCTTGTCGAACATCTGGAAGACGTTGGTATCGATGGTGGCGGTCCGGCCTTTCACGGTCTGACTGCCGCTCAGGAATGCGAGCCAGCCATAAGGCGTGAAGCTCACTTCCCAATCGCTGACGGGCCTGTTCCTCGCCGTCTCTTCCTTGACGCTGTCGGCTGAAGGCGGAGGCGTCTGGCCAAACGACGGCATCGGCCAAGCGAGATGAATCGCCAGAAGCGCCGTCGCGATCACGCTGGGCCGAACGTGCTTCTTCTTCATCGTGAGTCTCTCAACACCGCCTTATCGGAAGCACTCTAGTCAGTGAGTGTCGTCGTGGCGACCAACCCGTCGGTGATACCCGGCCAATTGCAGCGACTGGCGTTCGGAAGCGGATGATTCGCAGTAAAATTGCCACTAGTTGCAGTGAGCCGGGCGCATTTCGATCGACGGGGACATATCAACGGCCGGACGCGTTCTCATCAGCATGGTAGGATTATCGTGAAGTGCATGTGCAGGAACGTGCGCCGTCCGATCCATAAGAATCAGTCTGGGAGGGGACTCATGTTGAGAGTCATCGCCGCCGGTGTCGCGATCGTCGCGACCTTCAATGCGTCGTTGAACGCGTCACTGGCCTGTACGGCTGTCGACATTGTCGCTGCCGACGGCACCGTCATCGCCGGGCGCACGATGGAATGGGCGTTCGACATGCAATGGTCCCTTGTCAGCCTGCCCAAGGGCTCGAGCCTCACCATGACGGCGACCCCGGCGCTCAAGTTGCCGCCGGTGACCGTGACCTCGAAGTACGCCGTGGTCGGCATCAAACCGGCCATCATTCCGGGCGACACGCTGCTGGAGGGGCAGAACGCGGCCGGTCTCGGCATGAGCGGCAACTTCCTGCCGGGATTCACCGAGTATCAGACCGTTACTCCGCAGGATAAGAGCTACGTGTCGATTCTCGGCTTCGGCGCCTGGGCGCTCGGGCAGTTCGCGACCGTCGACGAACTGCGCAAGGCGCTGCCCGGTATCAAGGTGTGGGCCGACGACACGCTGCAGAGCGGCCCGACGCCGCCCACGGTGCACTTCGTGTTCACCGATCGCAGCGGCGCCAGCATGGTTCTCGAATTCGTCAACGGCCAGCAGCGAACCTACGACGGCGTCGCCCAGGTGCTGACCAACGCACCTACCTACGACTGGCATGTCACCAATCTGCGCAACTACCTCAACCTTTCTACCGTCGGCAAGGTGGCCGTCCGAAGCGGCGAGACCGATGTCACGGCGCTCGGTCAGGGCGGCGGCATGGTCGGTATCCCCGGCGACTACACGCCACCGTCGCGCTTCGTGCGCGCGGCCTTCCTGAGGCACTACGCCACCAAACCCAAGAATGCCGACGAGGCGGTCCAGCTCGCCGTCCACATCGTCAACAACGTCGATATCCCGATCGGCATCGCCCAGTCGACGGACGGCAAGACCATCGTGTCCGATTACACGCAGTGGGTCGCTATCAAGGACCTGACAAACAACCGCCTGATGATCACCGACTACAATCATCGTACGAATTACCTGACGCTCGATCTCAATCAGGTCTTCGCCCAGGACAAGCCGATGACCGTGCTGATCACGGCATTGCCCTACCCGAAGGGCGTCGACGGCACGAAGGCGCTGCTGAAGTAACGATCGGGCATACCGGAGGCCGGCTGGATTGCTGCACCGTTGGGCCCGGCCGCAGGTCGTGGTACTCGGTGCACAGCAAATCGAGGAGCTTCTTTGGTCTTGGTCCCGGGCAGGATCCGGGCTGAGGGTCGCCGGCCCTCTGCCCTCCCCATCTTTTGCCGATTGAAAGGTCGTCGGCCATGGCGATGACGACGTCCGGCCGCACGCCCTGGTGGACCTGGGTCTGGCCGCTGGCGGCCTGGGCCGTTCTGCTGCTGGGCGCGGTCATCGGAACGCATGGCGTGGTGGATGCACTCGCCGGCGCCGCCCTGATCGCCACGGTGTTCGCCGCCGTCTACCACGCCGAGATCGTCGCCCACCGGGTCGGCGAGCCGTTCGGCACCATCGTGCTGGCGGTCGCCGTGACGGTGATCGAGGTCGCGCTGATCGTGTCGTTGATGCTCGCGCCGTCGCTCGACAAGTCGGGCCTGGCGCGCGACACGGTTTTTGCCGCCGTGATGATCGTTTGCAACGGCGTGGTCGGCCTCTGCCTGCTGGCGGGGGGCGCTCGCCATCGCGAGCAGGGGTTCCAGGCCGCCGGCGCCAGCGCCGCGCTCGCCGTGCTGGCGGCGCTCACCGTGCTGTCGCTGGTCCTGCCGGGCTACACGACGTCCGCGCCGGGGCCGTTCTTCAGCAAGTCTCAGATGATCTTTGCCGGCATCGCTTCGCTCGTGCTCTACGCCTCGTTCATCTTCGTGCAGACGGTGCGCCACAGGGACTATTTCCTGCCACTCGAGGCCGCCATCGAGGCCGACGCAGCTGCACCTCCCAGCAACCGCGCCGCCTGGACAAGCCTCGGCCTGTTGCTGGTCTGCCTCGTTGCCGTCGTAGCACTTGCCAAGTCGCTGACGCCGATGCTCGAGGCCGGTGTCGCCTGGCTGCAGGCGCCGAAGGCTGCCTCTGGCGTCGTCATCGCGACTCTGGTGCTGCTGCCGGAGGGCCTGTCCGCGCTCAAGGCCGCACGGGCCAATCGCCTCCAAACCAGTCTCAACCTGGCGCTGGGCTCGGCGCTGGCCACGATCGGACTGACCATTCCGGCGGTGGTCGCCGTCTCGTTGTGGCTGCACCAGCCGCTCGAACTCGGCCTCGGACCCAAGGAGCAATTGCTGCTGGCGCTCACCCTGTTCATCGGCGTCATCACGCTCGGCACCGGGCGCACGACAGTGCTGCAGGGGGTCGTGCATCTGGCGATCTTCGCGACCTTCCTGTTCCTGTCGATCGTTCCGTGATGGCCGGCGAGCCCTGGAGCGCCAGGTGATCGGGCGTACCTTGCGTGCACTCCGTACGATGCGTGGCGTGATCGCGAGCCATCCGCTCACGCGCCGAGAGCCGACCCGCGCCTGGCTACGTCTTGCCTGGTGGATCGTGCTCAGCCGCCTGATGGGCGAAATCAAGCTGCCGTGGATCGAGGGCCAGCGCCTGATCGTGCGGCGCGGCATGACCGGCGCCACCGGCAACGTCTATCTCGGGTTGCACGAATTCATGAGCATGATGCTCACCGTGCATTTCCTGCGCGAGGGCGATCTGTTTCTCGATGTCGGCGCCAATGTTGGCACCTACACCGTCCTGGCCTCCGGGGTCAGCCGGGCGACCACCTGGGCGTTCGAGCCCGATGCTTCTGCGGTTCACGACCTTTCGCGCAATGTCGAGGTCAACAAACTCGGTGACCGCGTCGAGATCCATGCCGTGGCGCTCGGCCCCACCGACGGCGAGGTGTCGTTCACCCACGGCGAGGGCGCCCTGAACCGGGTCGCGTCGGCGGAGGACCGGGACGTCCATCTGGTGCCGCAGCGAACCCTCGACTCGATGATGGAAGGCCGCGCGCCGGCCAAGATCAAACTCGATGTCGAGGGCTATGAAGAGCAGGTCCTCCAGGGCGCCACGAAGACCCTGGCCAATCCCGAATTGAAGGTTGTGTCGCTGGAGGGCACGACGCCCGCCATTCTGAAGGCCCTCGCCGACAATGGCTTCGAGCGTGCCTTTTACAATCCCTTCACGCGCGTGCTGCAACGCACGCCCAATGATCTCGCTCTCAAAGACGGAGTCTGGACGCTGTCCAACGAGTTCTACGTGCGCGACTGGCCGTTCGTGGAAAAGCGACTCAAGACGGCGTCGGCGGTGACCGTCCTGGGCTGGCAGATCTGAGCGGCGGCGTCAGGCCGCCTGTTCGAGCGTTGAAGCGACGTCGCGCGTCGTGACCCGCCGCAAGTCGCGCACTTTGGTCGTATCGAACGGCCGAGCGCGATGCATGGTGCAGCGATTGTCCCAGATCACGAGATCGCCCTCGTGCCATTTGTGCGCGTGCACGAATTGCGGCTTGGTCGCATGCTCCATGAGATCCATCAGCAGCAGGCGGCCGTCCGGCACCGGCATGCCCTCGATGTGCGAGGCGTGTGCGGCGAGGTAGAGCGTCTTGCGATGCGAGCCGGGGTGGTTGCGCACGACCCTTTGCGGCACCGGCGGCAGCGAGGCCTGCTCTTCGGGCGTGTACTTCTCCTTGTTGACGTCGAGCTGGCCGCGGCTGTGCCAGATCGAATGGATGGCCACCAAGCCGTCGAGCTGCTTCTTCGTTCCTTCCGGCAGGGCATCGTAGGCGGCCCGCATGTCGGCGAATTCGGTGTCGCCGCCCTCGTCGGGAATGACGTGGGCGTAGAGCAATGACAACGCACCGGGCACGGCGCGGAACGAGGCGTCGGTGTGCCAGAGGCGGTTGGCCAGCCAGTCGAGCCGGCGCCTGGCATTGGCTTCGAGCACGTTGCCGTCGCCGTCGAGATTGGAGATGTCGGCGATCTCGGTGCGTTCCAGGCGATGCTTGATGCCCTGGTGCCGCGCGCGCTGGGCCGAGGAGTGGATCGGGCCGAACTGCGCCGAGAAGTCGATCTGCTGGTCGTCGGTGAGCGTCTGGCCGCGAAACACCACGACCGCGTAGCGATTGATGGCGTCCTCGATGGCATCGCGATCGTCCGCTTTCAGGGGCTGCGCGAGGTCGATGCCAGAAATCTCGGCGACAAAATCCGGTCGAACGGGCGTTCCCGATGGCGTCACACGGATGCTCATGACCGCCTCCTGCGGCTATAGTAGCCAGACCCGCATCATCCGTCAGGAAACGCCATGCCGCAAACCATGAAACTCGCCCTGCTCGACGACTACCAGAAAGTCGCCCTTCGCATGGCCGACTGGGACCGGCTGCGCAAACGCGGCATCGAGATCTCGGTGTTCCACGAGCCCTTCAAGTCGGTCGACGATGCGGCCGCCAAGCTCGCGCCCTTCGAAATCCTGGGTCTGTTGCGCGAGCGCACGGCGTTCCCGAAGGCGCTGATCGACAAACTGCCCAACCTCAAATTCATGGTCCTGACCGGTGCCCGCGCCGCAAGTCTCGACGACAAGGCGGCGGCGGCCCGCGGCATTCCGGTCTCGACCACGCCCGGCGGCGGCTCCAACGCGCCGACCGCAGAGCTCGGATGGGCGCTGCTGATGATGTGCGCGCGCGATCTCGCCAAGGCCGAGCGTCTGGCGCGCACCGGCAAGTGGCATGACGGGATCGAGCAGGCGATCGTCCTTGAGGGCAAGCGGCTGGGGGTCCTGGGCCTCGGCAAACTCGGCAGCCGCGCCGCCCGTTACGGCAAGGCCTTCGGTATGGATGTCGTGGCGTGGAGCCAGAACCTCACGCCGGAAAAGGCCGCCGAAGGCGGCGCCAAATACGTGACCAAAGACGAGTTGCTCGCGACCTCGGATTTCGTCTCGATTCATCTCGCGCTGTCGGAGCGCACGCGCGGCCTGATCCAGGCGGCCGACCTCGCCAAGATGAAGAAGACGGCGATCCTGGTGAACACCTCGCGCGGGCCGATTGTCGACGAGGCGGCGCTGATCGCCGCGCTCAGGAATCGCACGATCCTGCATGCCGGGCTCGACGTGTACGATAGGGAGCCGCTGCCGGCCGATCATCCGCTGACCAAGCTCGACAACGTCACGCTCATTCCGCACCTGGGCTACGTCGTCGAGGACAGCTACCGGCACTTCTATAAAGGCACGATCGAAGACATCGAGGCCTGGCTGGACGGCAAGCCAATCAACGTCCTCAATCCGGACGCGCTCAAGAAATGAGGAGCCCTCCCCCGATGGCGGGGGAGGAAAATGATTGTCGATTCCATCCGGCTCCAAACGTCGATGAGGTGACGGGCCGTTCCGTCATCACTCAAGGAGATCGACATGGCTCAATTCATGCTGCTGCTGCGCCAGGTCCCCAATTACAACTCGGACCTGCCGCGCGAGAAGATGCTGGAGATGACCAGGAAGTACATGGCCTGGGCCGACGGCCTGCGCCAGAAAGGCAAGATGGTCGGCGGCGAGAAGCTGACCGCCAGCGGTGGCCGCCAGTTGCGCAGTGCCGCCGGCAAGCTGGTCGCCAGCGACGGGCCCTATGCCGAGGCCAAGGACGTGATCGGCGGCTATTTCGTGATCGAGGCCAAGGACCTTGCGGAAGCCGAAGCGATCGCGCGTGAATGCCCGCATCTGCTGCTCTCGCCCACCAACTGGGCCGAGATCCGCCCGATCGAGGACATGAGCAAGGCCCGCGCGGCGAGCTGAACCTTTGAGCGACACCGTCCACCGGCTCGTTGAGTCGCTTGCCCGCGATTCGGCGAGTCGGCTGGTCGCGGCCCTGGCGCGGCGGCTCGGCGCCGGCCGCATCGCCGTCGCCGAGGATGCCGTCCAGCACGCGCTGATGCAGGCGCTCTCGACCTGGCCGTTCAAAGGCGCTCCCGACCGGCCGGAAGCGTGGCTGGCCGCCGTGGCGCGCAACCGTGCGCTCGACCAGTTGCGTGCCGAGACGCGCGGCACGTTGCTGGCCGAGGAGCTGATCCCGCTTGCGCCGTCGCCGGCAGCAGACGAAAGCCACTTCGACCGCGAGCTGAACGACGACGAGCTGGCGCTGCTGTTCGCCGTCTGCCATCCCTCGCTGTCGCCGGATATGCGCGTGACCTTCGCATTGAAGACCGTATGCGGGCTTACAGTGCCGCAAATCGCGGCAGGTCTGTTGAGCGAGCCGACCGCCATTTCCCAGCGCCTGGTGCGCGCTCGCCGCCAACTCGAGAAGGCCGGCGTCGCGATCGAAGCACCGCCGCCGGAGGGGCTGCCGGAGCGCGCCGAGGCGGTGCGAACGGCACTCTATCTGATGTTCAACGAAGGCTATTCGGCATCGTTGGGCGACGCCCTGGTGCAACCCGAGTTTTGCGTCGAGGCCGTGCGCCTGTCACGCGCCATGGCGCGGCATCCCATGACGCGAGGACCGGCGGGCGACGCGCATGCGGCGTTGCTGGCACTCACCGCGGCTCGCCTGCCGACCCGGGTGGGTCCCGACGGCGTGGCGCAACTGCTGGAAGATCAGCCCCGCGAGCAGTGGGATCGTAGCCTGATCGCGCTCGGCATGGCCCATTTGGAGAGGAGCGCGCGCGGCAGGGAGTTGACCGTCTGGCATCTGCGCGCCGAGATCGCCGCCGTCCATGCGCTGGCACCAAGTTCGACCGAGACCGACTGGGCGCGCATCGCTTCGATCTATACGCAGCTCGTCGAGATCGATCCGTCGCCGATGGTCGAACTGGCGCGGGCGGTCGCGGTCGGCCGTGCCAACGGTCCGGCGGCCGGCCTGGCTGCGCTGCCAGAGCTGACCGGCAATCCGTACGGTGCTGCGGCGCGCGGCGTGTTCCTGTCCGAACTCGGTCGCACCGAGGAAGCGCGGGGGCATTTCGAGCGGGCGCGCACACTCGCCCGAACCGAACCCGAGCGCCGGCTTATGACCCGGCGGCTCGCGGCGCTCGCATCCTGACGACGATCAACCACACCGAGGCGGCGAGAATGATCGCCGCCATCGCCCATTCCGCCGGAGACAGACGAGGCGGCGTGACCCATCCAAAACGGGCTGCGCCGGCTTCGAGGGCAATGGCGAAGAACGGCATGGCGGTGAGCGCGATCAGGTAGGTCTGCACGCCGGTGTGATTGATGGTCCAGAAGCCGAGCCACGTGCCGGGCGCGCGGAACAGCAGGCCCGCAATCACGGCATAGACCCAGAGTTCGAGGCGGCCGAAGGCGTCGCCCGCGCCGGCCCATGGCGATGGCATGACTCCGGCGAGCCCGAGCAAGGTCCAGACGAGGATCAGGGCGAGCGATGCCGCGACCAGGATTTCGCCAGTGAAGCGGCTGCGCGCCGCCGTGTCCGACGCGCGATTGCGCGGATGGAAGGCGATCATCCACGAGCCTGCGACCGCCATGGTTTCAGAGAGGAACAGCCAGGCCAGTCCACGCCAGCCCTCGCCGCTCAGGGACAGGGCGAAGCCCGCGATGCCGGCGCCCATCAGGGCAAGGCCCGGCCAATCGCGCCGCGGCGGCGCCTGGCGCGTCAGCAGCCAGCCGGAAAGAGCGCCGATCAGTACGCTGATCGTGGCGAGCAGGGTGCTTTGCGTGATCGCCAGCCAGGCGACGGCGGCGGCCGTGGCGCCGTTGATGGCGACGCGCAGGAAGGCGTAGCCCACAGTCCACGGCGCCAGCAGGTCGGCCCAGCTGCCGGCGGCGCGGCGGCCGATCCAGAGCAATACCAGCCCGGCGGCCAGCAACTGCACCAGCGTGTAGGCCCAGGCATCGAGTCGTGCGCCGTTCACGACATGGCGCGTCAGCAGGAGATAGAGGGACCAGAGAAGCGAATTGACGAGGCCCAGCGCCAGCAGCCGTGCGCCCATACGCGGCTCAGGTGCGGAAGCGCAACAGCAGGTGATTGACGCCGTTCAGCTTCACGTAGAGGTCTTCGAACTGGGAATAGAAATCTTCCCATTGGGGCAGACCACCCTGGGTGCTCATCGAGGTATAGATCTCGGCGACCGAACGGCGGCCGTCGATCTGCGAGACGATCCGCGCCGAAAGCGCCGGCAGCTGCGCGCGCCACGGGAAGCCGTCGAGATTGGCGATCAGCGGCGTGCCGGGTTGCAGTCCGGCGGCGAGCTTTTGAGCATCCATCTCGCGCAGCACCGGGATGGCCTGCGTGTCCTCGGGCCGCGCGACCGTGTCGTAGCCTGCGCGCGTGGCGTAGAAGACATGAGTCCGCAGGTTGCCCGAGAGTCGTTCGGCGAAGGCGGCGCGTTCGAGCAGCGGCAGCGAACTGGTCTGTCGCGCGATCACCGGATCGCTCATGTAGGTCGCGGGCTCGTAGCGCACGGGTTCGAGAAACGCCACGACGCGCAGGCCCGCCGCCGCGGTGAGATCGGCGATTTCGGGAACGGTGTAGGCGCGGTCGATGCTGTGCAGCAGCAGGTCGTAGAGGCCCGAATCGCCGCCGGTGACGTGGTCGTTGAGATAGGGATTGCGGCGGAACAGGTTGGTCGTCGGCAGGAAGCGGATCAGGCGCTTGGCCATGGCGATGCGGTCTTCCGTCGCCATCGACGGTGGCGCCAGCGTGCGCAGCATTTCCTGCAAGGGATAGACACCGGTGCGGCCGTACTGGCCGTAGAGCATCACGCCGATGCCGCCCTCGGGCTGCAGTACGGCGGCCAGCGACTTCATGCCGGCGGCCGGGTCGGGCAGATGATGCAGCACCCCGGTGCAGTCGATGTAGTCGAACAGCCCGATATTCATGCCGGGCAGGTCGAGCAGGGAGCCGGTGAGGAATTGGATATTGCGCAGGCCACGCGCCTTGGCTCGCGCCTCGCAGACGGCGCGCGAGGCGGTGGACAGGTCGAGATAGACCACCTCGGCCGGACAACGCCGGTCGGCGAGCTGCTGCGCCAGCATGATGCAGGCGTCGCCAGTGCCGCCGCCTGCCACCAGGGCACGAAACGGGCGGTTGAAGTTCAGCCGGCCGGCGAAGAGATAGTGATTGATCTCGAGGATATGGCTCGGCGTGCCGATGACCAGTCGAATCGCCTCATCGCGGGGATCGCGGGGTGGATAGGGCAGCGCTTCATACTGCGCGCGTACGTCGTCCAAGGACGATGATTCAGTCATTCTGGCCTTGGTTCATGCTACAAATTGCGGTGGCATGAAAGGCTATTTCGGCATCGGTGTGGAAGGCATCAGCAAGGCGATGAATGTCGGGACCTTGTTCCGCACCGCCCATGCCTTCGGCGCTTCCTTCGTGTTCACGGTAAATGCCCAGTACAATCGCCGGGAAGGCGGCCATAGCGACACTTCCGACACGCCGCGCTCGGTGCCGACCTACCATTTCGCCGACCTCGAGTCGTTCCGCCTGCCCCAGGGCTGTCGCCTGGTCGGGGTTGAGATCTCCGACGATGCGATCGAGTTGCCGAGCTTCCGACATCCACGCCAGGCCGCCTACGTGCTCGGCGCCGAGCGCGAGGGCCTGTCGAAGGAGCTTCAGTCCCGCTGCGACTACGTCGTGAAGATTCCGACCCGCTTCTCGGTCAATCTCGGGGTTGCGGGAGCATTGATCATGTACGACCGGCTTCTCAGCCTCGGCCGCCACGCACCGCGGCCGGTGGCGGAAGGTGCGCCGACCGAGGCCGTGCCGCTGCCGGTCTTCGGCGAGCCGATCTACAAGCGCAAGGCGCGGCAGCGCCAAGGAACCAACCAGAGGGCCAAGTCCTGAGCGCAACCACGACCAATATCTCGCGCGCCGCCGTCGTTGCCATTGTCGTCGTGCAGGCGCTTGCCCTGCATTTCATGGGCCGGGTCTGGATCTGCGAATGCGGCACGATCCGGCTGTGGGTCGGCGACATCTGGTCGTCGGAGCTCTCACAGCAACTGTTCGACTGGTACACCGCCTCCCACATCGTTCACGGCATCCTCTTTTATGCCGTGCTGCGGCTGGTCCTGCCGCGGACTCCGGTGCTGGTGCGGCTGGCGATCGCCGTCGGCATCGAAGCCGCCTGGGAGATCGCCGAGAACTCGCCGTGGGTGATCGAGGCCTATCGCAAGCAGGCGCTGGCAGCCGGCTATACCGGGGACAGCATCCTGAACTCCCTGATGGACAACATTTCCATGGCGACGGGATTCATGCTGGCCCGTTTGCTGCCCTGGAAGGCCACGGTGGCGCTCGTGCTGGTGCTGGAGATTGGCGCAGCCGCCCTGGTGCACGACAACCTGACCCTCAAAGTCCTGAATTTCATCCATCGCTTCCCGGCCATCGAGGCCTGGCAGATGAAGGCCCAGAAATAGGCCTGCTCCGGCGGACGATTTTTGGGGGCATTGCGCCGCCCGGCCGGCACGCCTATCTCCTGCCTTCGCATGCCGACCCTGCCCACCGAACCCTTGCAGATCACCGAGCCCGGTGCCCCGTCCGAACGGCGGCGCGGCCGCAACGACCTGCGCCGCAACCTGGTCGGGCTGTCGCGGGAGGACCTCAAGGCCGCGCTGACCGAGGCGGGGCTGGAGCCGTTCCGCGCCCAGCAGGTCTGGCACTGGATCTATTGGCACGGCCTCACCGATTTCGGCCGCATGTCCAACATCGCCAAGAAGACGCGCGACAAGCTCGCCGAGCTGTTCGTGATCGAGCGGCCGGAGATCGCCACCGAGCAGCGTTCGGTCGACGGCACGCGCAAGTGGCTGCTGCGCTTCGCCGACGGCAACGAGGCCGAGACGGTCAACATCCCCGAGGAAGATCGCGGCTCGGTCTGCATCTCCAGCCAGGTCGGCTGTACCCTGACCTGCAGCTTCTGCCACACCGGCACGCAGCCGCTTGTCCGTAACCTCGCGCCCGACGAGATCGTCGGGCAGTTCATGGTGGCGCGCGATTCCTACGGCGAGTGGCCGACGCCGACCGCCGACGCGCAGCGCATGCTCTCCAACATCGTGATGATGGGCATGGGCGAGCCGCTCTACAATTTCGACAATGTCGTGACGGCGCTGAAGATCGTCATGGACGATCAGGGCATCGCGCTCAGCCGCCGGCGCATCACGCTCTCGACCTCCGGTGTGGTGCCGATGATCCCAAGAATCGGCGAGGCCCTCGACGTCAACCTCGCGGTGTCGCTGCATGCGGTGAACGACGAGGTGCGCGACACCCTGGTGCCGATCAACAGGAAGTGGCCGATCGCCGAGTTGCTCAAGGCCTGCGAGGCCTATCCCGGCGCCAAGAACAGCCGGCGCATCACCTTCGAGTACGCGATGCTGAAGGGTGTGAACGACTCCGACGCCGACGCGCGCGAGCTTGTGAGGATCCTGAAGCCGATACACGCCAAGGTGAACCTGATTCCGTTCAATCCCTGGCCGGGCGCGCCTTACGAGTGCAGCTCGAACAACCGCATCCACCGCTTCGCCGAGATCGTCAACGATGGCGGCCTCAGCGCCCCGGTGCGCACGCCGCGCGGCCGCGACATCGCCGCGGCCTGCGGCCAGCTCAAGAGCCAGAGCGTGCGCGACCGGCGCGAGAAGGTGCTGCTCTAGGGAGCCGGGCTTGTCCGGCGGCGGTTCCAGATCACGAACAGCGCGGTGCCGATGACGGCGACCGGCACGGAGAGCCAGCCGTGCACCAGGAGCATGGTCAGGGCGCCAACCAGGCCGATCAGCGTGTCGGTCAAGCCCTCGGCGCCCGAGATCATGATCACGCCAAAGACCAGCATGTGGCTGATGAACACCACCAGCAGTGCCAGCAGGACATAGCCCCACCAGGCGGGCTGATGTCCCCTGCGATGGAACAGCATCCACAACAGGCCCGCGACGATGCCCGCAACAGGACTGAACATCAGCAGGAAGCCGACCGCCCGGTACGACGGATTGTCGTCCGAGAACAGGATCTTCTCGCCGTCGATCATGTCGGAGACCACGAAGAAGCCGATGATGGCGATGGCCATGCAGGTGATCGTCCAGAGCGCGAAGCAGATCGACGTGCGGATCATGCGCGCCTCAGGGCCGTGACGGAGGAAAGGAAAGCGCGTTCGGTCGTGACGACGGCGAGGCCGGCAGAGGTCGCCCAGTCCGTCAGGCGGCCGGCGACATACTCCGCGTAGTAGGGTTCATGGAAATAGTGGGGAAAGAGGTCGAGCAGGCCGTCCCAGGCGGGCTGGTCTCCCCTCTGAATCGAGTCGACCACGACCGCCAGCCCGTCGGGTCGCAGGACGCGCGCCATCTCGGCCAGCGCGCGGGCACGGATCTCGGCCGGCAGTTCATGCAGCAGGAAGGACGAGACGACGAGATCGAGGCTCGCATCCTCGAACGGCAAACTCTCCGCCGCGCCTTCGATCAGCTTCATCCGGGCGGTATTGCCGATCAGGCGCCGCGCCTCGGCCAGATAGGGCGGGCTGAGATCGAGCCCCGTCCATCTGAGGCCCGGCCAGGCATAGTGCAGGAAGGCGAGCAGCCGCCCCGTGCCGCAGCCGACATCGAGGCCGCGCAGGGACCGCTGGTTGCGGCCGGTCATCCATTCGGCAATCGGCTTGAGCGCGCGGCGGCGCATGACATCGGCCGAGCCGGTGAACAGCACTTCGACCTGTGTGTCGTAGAGCGCCGCCGAGTGCTCGCTCAGCCATCCGTCGCTCTGGAAATGGAAATTCTGGCGATAGTAATCGGGCAGGCCGTCAGCCTGGGTGCCGGGCGGCAATTCGTCGTCGAGTGCGCCGTGCCGGCGGGCATCGACCTGCGGCAGGTCGCGGAAATAGAGCGCACTGCGCCGCAGGAAGTCACTGGGGTCACGCGACAAGGGTGGGGGTGCGGGAAACAGGCCGGCCGCAATGTCCTGCCATTCGCGTGCGAACAGGGCGCGCATGTCGGCGGTCATTTCGGGCCGGGTCGGCATCGGCCCGACGGGAAAATCCGGCTTGGGCATCGGCTTCAGCAGCCGCCGCCCGGCCGCATAGTGGCCTGCGTACCAGGCCACACGGGCCGCCTGACGGGCGGCGTAGGAAAGGCGATCCAAGGCTGAAGCCATCTAGGCCATTATAGCGCGCTTGCCCGGGGAAAGGCCGTGGCTATAGTCCCGCGCTTCCGAAAGCCGACGCAATACGCCCAAGGGGCAGCCATGAGCATTAGTTATACCGGGCCCTATAAGAAGGGCGACATCAAGAAGGTCGTGCTGGCCTACTCCGGCGGCCTCGACACCTCAGTCATCCTGAAGTGGCTGCAGACGACATATGGCTGTGAGGTGGTGACCTACACCGCCGATCTCGGCCAGGGCGAGGAACTGGGTCCGGCCCGCAAGAAGGCGGAGTTGCTGGGCATCAAGTCGAAGAACATCTTCATCGACGACGTGCGCGAGGAGTTCGTGAAGGACTTCGTCTTCCCGATGTTCCGTGCCAATGCACTCTACGAAGGGCAGTACCTGCTCGGCACCTCGATCGCCCGGCCGCTGATCGCCAAGCGCCAGATCGAGATCGCGCGCGAGGTCGGCGCCGACGCCGTCTGTCACGGCGCCACCGGCAAGGCGCGGGCCGCTGAGCGGCGGGCGCCTCCGCCGTTTCCTTCCCGCAGATGAGTCGTTTTCTCTCAGGGCGCCGTTCTGACCCCGC